>JANRLV010000021.1:0-27035 GCA_033762195.1 Chitinophagaceae bacterium
AGGGCATAGATGGCTTCGGGTTTGGGGTTTTCCAATACACCTTCTTTGATCAGGAGGCTGGCTCCACCTGGATTTTTTTCTTCACCGGGTTGAAAGATCAGTTTTACTGTTCCTTCCCACTCGTCCTTTGTTTCGGCCAAAATTTTTGCGGCACCAAGTAAACAGGTGGTATGTACATCGTGTCCGCAGGCATGCATGATACCCGGATGAACCGATTTATAGGGAACATCATTTTCTTCCTGAATGGGGAGGGCATCCATGTCTGCCCGAAGGGCCACGGTCTTCTTCTCCGGGTTGCGGCCTTTGATCAAACCTACGACCCCTGTTTCCGCCATGATGGTAAAAGGAATACCCCAGCTTTTAAGCTTTTGCTGAACGAATTTAGAGGTCTCAAATTCTTTATAGCTCAACTCCGGATGCGCATGCAGGTGATGGCGAACCTCAATGAATTCAGGGGAATATTGTTGGGCGAGTGATTTGATCTTTGACTGGAGAGACATTGGACAAAGTTAACCAGGATTTTTTAGCTTTTAGCTGCTTATCAATTGTCAGATTCTGGATCTTCCAGTTTGACCTCAATGATGTCATTGATGATAAAGACCCCTTTCGGGAAATAGGCGGCCATTTTTTTACGGTATTCATCGGCATCTTTCCGGTCACGGAAATTGCCCACTTTCAATTTAAAGAAGGGGGATTGCCAGATGAGATAGGGTCTTAATTCAGGGAAGTAGGTATAGACCTTGGTCTTGGCAGCCAGGGCTTCTTCGCGGTTATTGGTATTGATCACAAGAAGTCTGTACCCTTTGATGTTCTTTCGGGCTTCGCGGGTGGTCTCTTCATTGATCTGGATCTGTTTTTTTATAAGCACATCGAGACGGGGATCTTTATGTACGATGACCGTACCGGAATCCAGGGGTTTATCCAGGGAATTTTGTGCGGTCGCATGGGTCAGCGAAAAGATCAGGATGATGGCAAATAATGGTTTCATTTGTTTTTCAATTGTGCAAAAATCATTCCATGAATGATCAATAATTTCCGGTGACTAACCCCGGGTCATTTTGTACGATGGCTACGGAAGCGCTGCACCCCAATCGGTCGGCACCGGCGGCCACCAATTGTTGAGCAAAATCAAAGGTCCGGATACCTCCGGAGGCTTTTATCCTGATACCAGACGGGAGGTGGGTACGCATAAGTTGCACGGCTTCCACACTGGCGCCTTTTTCGGCATATCCGGTGGAGGTTTTCAGGTAGTCGATCCCGGCTTCGCCATAGATCTCGCAGCAGCGAATGATCTCTTCCTGGCTGAGAATACCACTTTCGATAATGACCTTGAGGACTTTCGACTTGGAGCGAACTACTTCGAGCAGGAGCAGTACCTCCCTTTTCAGGTAATCCCAATCCTTCCCTTTCAGGGCGATCAGGTTGATCACCATATCGATCTCATCGGCCCCATCCACAATGGCCAGCACGGTCTCCGCTACTTTGGCCTCAATCGCTGAATATCCAAAAGGGAATCCAATGACCGTGGCCACCTGTACGGGTGTGGGAGACAATATTTCTTTACACCTTTTGACAAAAGGGGGAGGTACACAAACAGCCGCAAATCCATAGGTAACGGCTTCGGTGCAGAGTTGTTCCACCTCGGCAATGGTGGTGGTTGGTTTTAAGATGGTATGGTCGATCCGGGACGCGATTCCCATAAGGGCTTTTTTTTTAAATAAATAAGTACCTTGTCGGAGGTAATAGTCCATTTTATCATCAAATGGGCTATTCACACACTAAAGTAAAACAAAACCATCGTTTATGAGAAAACGCTCGTCCAGGGCCCTGGTCTGGGGGTTATTGCTGTTCCCCATGTTCCTCGGGGCTCAGACCACCTTCCCGGTCAACGGGGTAGCCGAACCAACTGACAAGGCTTATGCATTTACCAACGCCATTATTGTTAAAGATGCCTCCACCACGTTGCAGAATGCCACGCTGGTGATCAAACAGGGGCGGATCGTTGCGGTAGGAACCGGCATTGCTGTTCCGGCCGGTGCGATCGTTGTAGATTGCAAAGGGAAGTTCATCTATCCCTCTTTCATTGATATTTATACCAATTATGGCCTTCCGGCTCCCCAAAGGGCGCAGGCAGGGTTTAACTTTTTTGGAGCGGCCCAACTCACGTCCAATCAAAAGGGAGCTTATGGATGGAACCAGGCACTCCGGACCGATGTGGATGCCGGGCGTCTCTTTGCCGCAGATGCGACAAAAGCCAAACAATTACGTGATCTTGGTTTCGGTACCGTGCTGACCCATCAAATGGATGGGATCGCCAGAGGAACCGGAGCGGTTGTGACCCTGGCCGATGAAAAGGAGAATTTGACCATGGTCAAGCCTCGTGCCACGGCTCATTATTCCCTGAGCAGGGGAACCTCCACCCAGTCTTATCCCTCTTCGATGATGGGTACCATCGCCTTGTTGCGTCAAACTTTTTATGACGCGCAATGGTATAAATCAAAACCTGCCGCAGAGGGAGTGAACCTGTCCCTGCAATACTTTAACGAAGGACTCAGCCTGCCTCAGATCTTTGAGGCCAATGATAAATGGAATGTACTTCGGGCGGATAATATCGGCACCGAATGGGGTGTGAAATTCATTTTCAAAGCCGGGGGCAATGAATACCAGCGGATCGCTGAAATGAAAGCCACCAATGCTTCCTTTATTTTACCCCTGAACTATCCGGCCGCTATGGATGTGGATGACCCCAATGATGTACGCTTTGTGGGGTTGGATGACCTCAAGCATTGGGAACTGGCTCCGGGTAATGCCGCTGCTTTTGAAAAGGCGGGTATAAATTTCTGCCTGACCACCTCCGACCTGACGAATACCACTGAGTTTGCCGCCAATTTGCGCAAGGCCATTGAATATGGCCTGACAGAGAAAGCAGCCTTGGAAGCGTTGACCAAAAATCCAGCCACCCTCCTTGGAATCTATGATCAGGTAGGAAGTCTGGATGCTGGCAAATGGGCCAATTTCGTTATCACCAATGGTCCTGTTTTTAATGAAAAAACGGTGGTACATCAAAACTGGGTGCAGGGGCATCGTTATGATGTGAAGAATGATAGCTGGTATGATGTAAAAGGAACCTACCAATTCATCACCAAAGGCAGTGTTCAGAAAAATTTTCAATTGGAATTGAAAGAGGGCGGTGCGGCTTCTTTTATTGCGCAGGATACACTGACGGGAAAATATACCTACAATGGAAAATTGGTCAAACTCAGCTATACGGAAGGTCGTGGACCACGTGCCAAAGAGACCATCATGAGCGGGGTGGCCAATGATCCACAAAACTGGACAGGGTCAGGTACAGATGCGGATGGTAAACCATTTACCTGGACAGCCAGTATGACGGCACCCCTGGTCGCCAAATCCGACAGTGCACGTGGGCCACGTCCGGTGGAAGTGGGTAAGGTAACCTATCCCTTCCTCGCTTATGGACAAGAACAACTTCCAGGCCAGGAGACCATACTTATTAAAAATGCTACTGTTTGGACCAATGAAAAAGAAGGGGTGCTGAGTAATACCGATGTGCTGTTGAAAGGTGGAAAGATCGCGGCCATCGGAAAGAACCTGAGCGACCCCTCGGCAAAAGTGATCGATGGAACGGGTAAGCACCTTTCTGCCGGCATCATAGATGAGCACTCGCATATTGCAGCCGCTTCGATCAATGAGGGTGGCCAATCCGTTACTTCCGAAGTACGGATCGGTGATAACCTGAACCCGGATGATATAAATATCTATCGCCAATTAAGTGGAGGCGTAACTTCCTCGCATATCCTGCATGGTTCGGCCAATACCATTGGGGGCCAGACCCAGTTGATCAAATTGCGTTGGGGTGCCAATGCGGAAGGCCTGAAATTCAAAGGCGCCGATGGATTTATCAAATTTGCCCTTGGAGAAAATGTAAAACGCTCTTCCGCTACACAGGGCAACACCCGTTTCCCCGATACCCGGATGGGTGTGGAGCAGGTGCTGACCGATGCCTTCCAACGCGCGACTGATTACCAAAATCAATGGAAGGAAGCCGAAGCCAATAATAAAAAGAAAGGCGCCACACCGATCGTGGTGCGTCGTGATCTGGAACTCGATGCGCTGGTGGAGATCATGAATAAGAAACGTTTCATCACATGTCACTCCTATGTACAGAGTGAGATCACAGCCACGATGCGGGTAGCCGAGCGGTATGGATTCCCGGTAAATACATTTACACACATCCTGGAAGGATATAAAGTAGCGGACAAGATGAAAGCACACGGGGCCAATGCTTCAACCTTTAGTGACTGGTGGGAATACAAAATGGAAGTGATCGACGCCATTCCTTACAATGCCACCATCATGCAGAAAGTAGGATTGAACGTGGCGATCAACTCCGACGATGCTGAAATGGCCCGCCGGCTTAATCAGGAAGCGGCCAAGAGTGTGAAGTATGGAGGAATGGGTGAGGAAGATGCCTTGAAAATGGTTACCCTCAATCCCGCCAAGATGCTTCATGTAGATGACAAGGTAGGCAGTATCAAGATCGGGAAAGATGCCGATGTGGTGTTGTGGAGCGATAACCCGCTCAGCATTTATGCAGTAGCGCAATACACCATTGTTGATGGCACGATCTATTTTAGTCGTGATATGGACAAAGACCTTCGCCAGAAAAACCAGGAAGAAAAGAACCGTATCATCGCCAAGATGGCGGCCGCCAAACGTGCACCGGGTGCCAATCCGGGAAATTTTCAGCGCGCGCGTCCCCGTTTCGAAGTGATGCATACCTGCAGTGAGCATGCACACGAACATGGTTTGTTGGTGGTAGAAGGGGAGGAATAATGAGAAGCTATGGGCCTTTCGCTGTTAGCTTTTCGCACAAGTAATTATTATAAAATTGAAACAATGAAAAAGTTATTCTTAATATTTCTTTCGATCGGCCTGCTGAGTGGCATACAGGCCCAGGAGAATGTATATCCTGCGCCGGCGCAGAAGGGCCTGCTGTTTATTACCCATGCTACCATCCATGTGGGTAATGGCACGGTGATCAATGATGGTACGATCAAGGTTATGGATGGAAAGATCCAGGAAGTAGGGACGAATATCGCTGTCCCGTCCGGTGATGTAACCGTGTATGATGTAAAAGGGAAGCATGTCTATCCCGGGCTGATCCAGGCCAGTTCTTCGCTGGGTTTAGTCGAGGTGAGCAGCATTCGTGCCACCAGTGATGTGAATGAAATTGGGGAAATGAACCCGAATATCCGCTCCATCGTAGCGTATAATACCGATTCGAAGGTGACCAATACTCTTCGGAACAACGGCATATTGTTATCCAACGTTGTACCGGGTGGCAGCCTGATCACTGGGTCATCCTCTGTGGTGCAACTGGATGCCTGGAACTGGGAAGATGCGGCCTATGTAATGGATAATGGGATTCATTTTCAAATGCCTTCCTTGTTGGCGCGTCGTGGTGGCCGGGGTGGTTTTGGCGGATTTGGACAACAACCGGCAGGTGACCCGGTGCAAAGAGCGCTGGATCAAATTGAATCGGTGAAAGCTTTCTTTCGGGAGGCCAAGGCTTACCTGGCAGAATCAAAACATGCCGAGGTGAATCTGAAATATGAAGCTGTAAAAGGGTTGTTTGAGAAGAAGCAAAAACTCTTTGTGCATTGTGATATCGTGAAGCAAATGTTGATCGCCCTGGATTTTGCCAGGGAGTTTGGGTTCCAGATCGTGATCGTGGGTGGGAGTGATAGCTGGCAGATCGCTGAGCTGTTAAAGGCCAACAATGTACCTGTCATCCTGAACCAGATGCATAGTCTGCCTACTTTGATCGATGATGATGTGGACCAACCTTATAAGACACCCGCGTTGTTGCAAAAAGCCGGGGTACTCTTTGCGATCAATGATGAGGATGGGCAGTTCCGTGGCCGCAACCTGGCCTTTAATGCAGGTACGGCCGCTGCTTATGGACTGAGCAAAGAAGAAGCCTTGTCTGCCATTACATTGAATGTAGCGAAGATCCTCGGTATTGATGACCGCACCGGGTCAATTGAAAAAGGAAAGGATGCAAACATTGTGGTATGCGAAGGCGATATCCTTGATATGCGTAGCCAGCTCATTACCGATGCTTTTATCCAGGGTCGTAAGGTCAGCCTGGATGACAAGCAGAAACAATTGTTTGAACGATATAAGTATAAGTATGGGGTGAAGTGAGGGGCGTGAGGCGTGAGAGGTGAGGCGTGAGGTGTAAGAGGTGAGTCGTGAGGCGAGAGACGTGAGACGTGAGACGTGAGACGTGAGTAAAACTCACGACTCACGGTTCACGTCTCACGTTTTTATACATGTTGATCGATCAGGATCACATTTCCATCCGGGTCTTTCAGGAAAATATGAGCGGGGCCGGTAGTTGTAGCATCGGCTTCGGCATCGAGGGCAATACCAGAGGCTTTCAACTGCGATTGGATGACCCGTACATCTTCAAACTCATCGAGTTTTTGGGCGTTCTGGTCCCAACCCGGATTAAAGGTCATAAGGTTTCCTTCAAACATTCCCTGGAATAATCCGACAACTGCATTGCCATTTTTTAGCACGATCCAGTTTTGTTCGATATTCCCACCCTTAAAGGTAAACCCGAGATTTTCATAAAAGGCCTTGGAAGCATGAATGTCTTTCACGCTGAGGCTGATGGAGAAGGCGCCGAGGTGCATAGTATTTTGTTTTAGGGAAGTTACGGAAAGAGCCGCGAACAATCCTTCAATGGCGAATTATACCAAAATGGACAATTTGATCCTCCCTTCGAGTCCAATTTCTACAATTTTCTGTAATGTTGACATCCTTACCTCTTTGATATTATTCTCAATTTTTGAGATATAAGATTTTGTTGTTCCTACTTTTTCAGCCAATTCTTCCTGAGTAAGGCCCTTCTTCTTTCTGGCCATTTGTAGCAGAGCACCCATACGAAAAGTCTCATATTCAGTCTCATATGCATCTCGTTTTGGGGTACCTTTTTTCCCAATATGCTTGTTTTTCAGATCCTCAAGAGTGAAGGTTTGCATCCTTTTCGATTTCATATTGTTTTTTTAATCTGATTGCTTTCTTTATTTCCTTCCAAGGTGTTTTTTGAGTTTTTTTCTAAAATCCATGAAGGACAATGATCAACTTATCTTTTTCGAAAAAGCAAAAGAATCTAAATATATTGCCCTCTGCCTGAACCCTTATCTCATAAATTTTATGAGTTTGATCTACAATTTTTAAATAGGTTTTGGGTATTCTGGATAGCTCACCTATTAAATCAAAAGTCCAGAATATTTTCTTTCTGACACTCTCAGTTTGCTTTAAATAGAAATCTTCGAAATGATTTCCATAAAAAAGGATGGTATGGGCTCTTTCTTTTTTCACCCCCAAATTAAAGAAAAAAAGTTTCTCTTTAGAGAAACTTTTTCCACGACTTTATTCTGTGTTTATACGAAGTTCATTGGGGGTAGGAAATTAAAGCCTAAGCCTCTTTCCCATGACAATGCTTGTATTTCTTTCCGCTACCGCAAGGGCAGGGATCATTTCGCCCGATCTTGGGACCAACCTTGACGGGTTCGTGTTTTACAGCGGCTCCACCGGTAGATGGGTCATAATAATCTTTTTCATTGGCGCCATAATCTTCACCCGCAGCTTCCACTTCGGCTTTATTAGCCCGCATCCGGCTCATGTCTGTTTTTTCCTGACGGCCTTCTTTTAACTGGGCTGTTTCTTCCTGTACAGGCAGACCGGCATGACAGAGGAAGGAAACGATATTACGGTTCACTTCCGCATCCATGATCTTGAACAGGTTGAACGCTTCCACCTTGTAGATCACCAGAGGATCTTTTTGCTCCAGGTAGGCGGTTTGTACACTTTGTTTCAGGTCATCCATGGCGCGGAGGTGTTCCTTCCATGAATCATCGATTGTGGCCAGTGTGATGGTTCTTTCCAACGCGTTGCATAGTTCTTCTCCCTGACTGTCGAGCATTTTCTGCAGGTTGGTAAGGGCGTTAATGCCTTTGGTGCCATCGGTAAAAGGAACGACCACATTTTCGATATGGCGACCCTGGGTTACCCGGATATTTTTAAAGACCGGCATGGCCTGGGTCTTGAGTTCATCTTTCTTGCGTTGATAATGAGAAGTCGCTTCCAGGTACAATTTGTCGGTGAGTTCACCGGCATTTCCACGCAGGAATTCTTCTTTTTCAATGGCGGTATCAATACCGAAGTTGACAATGCAATCCAGCTTGAACCCATCATAATCTTCCTGCTCTTTGTAGGCATTGACCAAGCCTTCGGCTACGATCGAGAAGGCATTGTCGATATCCAGCGCGAGACGTTCCCCAAAGAGGGCGTGTTGTCTTTTGCCATAGATCACATTCCGCTGCTTGTTCATGACGTCATCGTACTCAAGCAGGCGTTTACGGATACCAAAGTTATTTTCCTCCACTTTTTTCTGTGCTCTTTCAATGCTCTTGGTGATCATGCTGTGTTGGATCACTTCGCCTTCTTTGTACCCAAGCCGGTCCATGATCGAAGCGATACGTTCACTACCAAACATCCGCATCAGGTCATCATCCAGGGCCACATAGAACAGGGAAGACCCGGGATCACCCTGACGACCGGCACGACCACGCAACTGGCGGTCAACCCGCCGGCTTTCATGGCGCTCGGTACCAATGATGGCCAATCCACCTGCTTCTTTTACACCAGGCCCCAGTTTGATATCGGTACCCCGACCCGCCATGTTGGTGGCGATGGTAACGGCACCGGCCAAGCCGGCTTCGGCCACAACCTGTGCTTCGCGACTATGTTGTTTGGCGTTGAGTACATTGTGTGGGATCTTTTTTACATGGAGCATTTTGCTCAACAGTTCACTGATCTCCACGGAGGTGGTACCCACCAGCACAGGGCGGCCTTCATTGCGGAGCCGCTCGATCTCATCAATGGCTGCTTTGTATTTTTCCCGTTTGGTTTTAAATACCATGTCCTGCTCATCTTTACGTACCATGGGCAGGTTGGTGGGGATGGTTACCACATCGAGTTTGTAAATGGTCCAGAATTCACCGGCTTCTGTTTCGGCTGTACCGGTCATACCGGCCAGTTTATGGTACATCCGGAAATAATTCTGGAGGGTAACCGTGGCATAGGTCTGTGTAGCGGCTTCGATCTTCACGTTCTCTTTGGCTTCAATGGCCTGGTGAAGTCCGTCGCTGTAACGGCGGCCTTCCATGATACGACCGGTTTGTTCATCCACGATCTTGACTTGTCCTTCGATCACAACGTATTCCACATCTTTTCCAAAGAGCGTGTAAGCCTTGAGCAATTGCTGCACGGTATGGATACGATCGGCTTTGAGCCGGAATTCATTGAGGGCTGATTCTTTTAACTGGAGTTTTTCATCCGGTGTTGCTTCGGTCTTTTCAATTTCTGCGAGGCGCATACCGATATCGGGCATCACAAAGAAATCAGGGTCTTCTCCGGCACGGGTAAGCATCTGGATTCCCTTGTCGGTGAGGTCCACCGAATTATTTTTCTCATCGATATAAAACAACAGTTCCTCGTCGATCCGTTTCATTTCCTTCTGCTGATCAGCGAGATAATAGTTCTCGGTCTTCTGCATTTTTACCTTGATACCGGGTTCACTCAGGAACTTGATCAGGGGGCCGTATTTAGGTAAGCCTCTGTGTGCGCGGTAAAGCTGCATGCCTCCGCCTTTGGGGTCATCATCCCCTTCGGCTATTCGCTTCTTGGCTTCATTCAGGCAATTCCGGGCAATCTTTTCCTGTGCCTCTACCAATTGCTGAACCCGGGGTTTAAGAATATGGTATTGCTGGTCATCACCACGGGGTACCGGACCAGAGATGATCAGGGGAGTACGGGCATCATCGATCAATACGGAGTCGGTTTCATCCACCATGGCATAATGGTGTTTGCGTTGCACCATCTCATCGGCATTGTGTACCATGTTGTCGCGGAGATAGTCAAAGCCAAATTCGTTATTGGTCCCGTAAGTGATATCGGCCTGATACGCTTTTCGGCGATCTTCGGTATTCGGTTGGTGTTTGTCAATACAATCTACGGTGACACCCAGCCATTCAAAGATGGGGCCGTTCCATTCCTGGTCACGACGGGCCAGGTAGTCGTTCACGGTTACAATATGTACCCCTTGTCCTGCGAGGGCATTCAGGTAAGCGGGCAGGGTGGATACCAGGGTTTTACCTTCCCCAGTGGCCATTTCTGCGATCTTTCCCTGATGCAGTACCATACCACCGATCAACTGTACATCATAATGTACCATGTTCCAGGTGATGAGGCTTCCGGCCGCACTCCAGCTATTGCTGTGAATGGCTTTATCGCCTTCGATCTTTACATAATCTCTTTTTACACTCAGGTCACGATCGAGTTGGGTGGCGGTCGAGGTTAGGGTAGTATTTTCTTTGAACCGGCGAGCGGTTTCTTTAACCACGGCAAAGGCTTCCGGAAGAATGGCTTCCAGGATGGCCTCTGTTTCCTCGTCTCTTTTCTTTTTCAGTTTATCCACTTCCTGATAGATCGCATCCTTTCCCATCAGGTCATTGAAGGCCAGGCTTTCCGCTTTGGCATTCTTTTCTGCGATCTCCGCATCGATCGGTGCCAGGTGGGCGGCAATTCGTTCACGGAATTCGTTTGTTTTGGCACGCAGTTGATCGTGGCTAAGGCTTTGGTAGGAATTAAAATACTCGTTGATCCGGGTTACCTGGGGCCACAGGCTCTTTACGTCCTTCTCCGATTTACTCCCTCCAAATAGCTTTGAAATGAAACCGATCATAATTACGGGTTATTGGGTATTTGCTAAAAATTTGATTTTTAAGAATTTTACCCGGTCAAAAAGGGTGCTATATTTTGAATCAGGCCATTTTGACAGAGGAAAGCAAAGATAGGAAATTGGTCAGGGTTTCAGGGGCCACGGAAACACCCCACAACCTATTAATTTTCATGTTTTTTTAACGTACTTTACCCCCATTCCGGGTATTCATAGGAAATAATAACTTATGCGCGCTACCATCATCCCTTCCCTGGCCCTCCTTCTTTTTGCAGGGACCTCTTGCACCAGCAGCGAAATTGGCAACAGTAAGGACGTAAACCCCGATGCCGTTTTCTTTGACTACAAAATATGGTCGGAGGAAGGTAAGGAGGATGCCGTTGTTAAATTACAATACCGGATGGGCGGACCGGATGGTACCACCCTGGTGTTAAATGAACCCAGTAAGGTATTCCTGGATGGAAAGGAACTCCCGGTGGACAGTACCAAATTTGAAGGCGCCTATTACGAATTTGTGCAGCCCCTGGCACAGTTTGCCGGAAAACATACCATTCGGTTTATTGACCTGAACGGAAAAGAATTTGAAGAGGAATTTGAGTTCAGGCCTTTTTCACTTGACCCAGATATTGCCGACACCATTTCCCGGTCAGATCTTGTTTTTTCCTTTAAAGGGTTGGATGATGGCCAGCCCGTTCAGGTCTGGATGTCGGATACCTTATTCTCCAGTAATGATATCAACCAGGTCGACACGGTACGCCAGGGAAAGATCATGCTTCCTGGTGCCCGATTATCCGATCTGGCACCCGGACCTGTACATCTTTTATTTACCTGGGAATCGGAAAAAGTTTTGAATGAAACCTCCCGTGAAGGTGGTCTGCTTCGAAAAACCTATAGCCTGCGCAGAGAAATTGAACTAAAAGATTGATAATTCACCGGGTAATATTATTTTTGACCGCAATACGACCGATCTTATCCTTTTTTGTACTTGCTTTCTGTGCCCAATACTAGAAAATGTCAAGACGACGGAGGTTTAAGTAGGCAAACCAAAAACCTCTTTCATGAAGCGCGTTCTTACTGCAGTCTTTGGCCTGTTCATGTCCCAACAGGTCTTTTCTCAAGCACCTGTTATTTCTTCCTTTTCCCCAACCTCCGGTCCCATTGGCACCAATGTAACCATCAGTGGGTCTAACTTTAGCACTACCCTGGGTGACAATGTGGTTTATTTTGGGGCGGTTAAGGGTACGGTAATTGCTGCTTCTGCTGGCAGCCTGACCGTTAAGGTTCCCTTCGGTGCCACGTATGAAAAAATATCACTGGTAAAAGGAGGATATGTTGCGGAATCTCAAACACCTTTTCATGTTATCTATCCGGGTGGAGGCCAAACCTTCACGACCACTTCCTTTAGCAGTGGGCAGTCGTTTGGTGGGAACTCGGCGGTAACAGATGGCGATATTGATGGAGATGGCAAGATCGACCTGATCTATACCATATTTTTTCTAAACGATATTACGGTCATGCGCAACACCACGGTGGGTGCGCTTTCCTTTCAGTCTGTTTCTGTGGGGGGAACCATCCAAAACCCCATGGCCGTTGAGTGTGCGGATATCGATGGGGACAGCAAACTGGATCTGGTGATCACCAGTCCGACCTTTAATGTGTTTCATGTTATGCTGAATACGAGTACGCCGGGTTCAGTTTCTTTTGCGGCCCCTGTAAGTTTTGTTTCGGGAAGTACGCCCCGTGCAGTAGCCTCAGGAGACATCGATGGAGATGGTAAGGTGGATGTTATTACATCCAATGAGGGAAGTAACACGATCTCTGTGCTTCGGAACACCTCTACAATAGGGGCAGTTAGCTTTGAGGCCAAAGTGGATTATGCCACGGGCGCTTCACCGGAAGGCATTAGCATTGGTGACCTGAACAATGACGGAAAACCGGATGTAGCGGTGGCCGGAAAAGATGTGGATAATGTACTAGCCTATCGGAATAACAGTACGCCAGGAACGATTGCCCTTGGTAACCAGGTGGGTCTTGCCACCGGTGATTTTCCATGGGGCGTGGAAATTGCAGACATGAACAATGATGGGTTGAAGGAGATCATCGTAAGTAACCTGGGGCCGAATACCATTACCGTTTTTCAAAACACCAGCTCTACCAACTTGTCCTTTGGCGGTGGAAATAGTTTTGCCACCTACTTTAGCCCTCGGTTGTTGGATATTGGCGACCTGGATGCGGATGGCAAACCTGATGTGGCCGTTGGTACATCCTCCAGCAGCAATTTTGTTTCTGTTCTGCGGAATACCAGCACCGGTGCTGCAATCAGTTTCCAGGATTATGTTTCCTATGCTGCAGGAAGCGGGGCAGCCAGTGCCCTGATGGCCGACCTGAACAGAGATGGATTGTTGGATATTGTTTGTGGAAGTTCACAAGCGCCCTCTTATTCCATGACCATTTACCTCAACCAGTTGCCCATCAATACAGGTATCGTTAGCTGTCCGGTATTACTTTCTCCCGCTCACAATAGCATCAATAATCCACAAGGGTATCCGCTGACCTTACGCTGGAGATCAGCTGCGGGAGCCACGAGTTATCGCTTACGGTTAAACCCGGGAGGGATAGAAACAGTTATCACGGATACTACATACACTTTTACACCGGCAGCCTTTACTTCTTATTCCTGGTCAGTTACCCCGGAAAACCTTACAGAGCCGGGTATCTGTAACACCAATACATTTACCACCTGTCCGTCATACCCGAATACCTACACTATTTCGGCGCAGGGTAGTACCACTATTTGTGGCAACCAACCTGTTCAACTGAATTTAAGTGTCAACACCTCGGGTATTCAGTGGTTCAAGGATGATGTACCGATCCAGGGTGCTACATCAGATTCTTATCTGGCTTCTGAGTCGGGTTCTTATACGGTTCGCACGCTTGTGAGCGGATGTTATACTGAACCTACCAATGCAATAGTCATTAGTCAGTTACCTGCGCCGGCTAAACCCGCATTACAGGTAACGGGAAGTCCGACCTTTTGTCCGGGTGGTTCGGTAACCCTGGCTTCCAATCTGCCCAACGCATCCAATCAATGGTTCAGGGGCACCACCGCCATTTCAGGCGCTACCGGTGATTCCTATATTGCCACGGTATCGGGTCAGTATTATCTCCGGGTGACGCATCCAACCAATGGGTGTTATAATTATTCCGATACATTGAATGTCACCGCCAATCCGGCACCGCCCCCTGCTGTGATCTTTGGCCCTCAAACAGCATCATTCTGCCAGGCAACAGGCTATGTGCTGGAAGCAAATAATGTGAATGGCAACCAATGGTACAGGAACGGGGTTTCCATTGCCGGGGCCAATGGGCAAACGTACATAGCGGGACAGTCAGGCGAATATTATGTGCGTTATACGTTAGCCTCCACAGGTTGTATCTCTGATCCCAGTGATACCGTAACACTCACGGCGATACCAAACCCTGCCACACCCACCATTAACCAAACATCAGGGCAAACGATCTGTGAAGGCGATAGCCTCTTGCTTCAATCCTCCTGGAATGGGGTCAACCAATGGTTTGTCAATGATGTGGCTGTATCAGGGGTTACCGGTAACCAGTATTATGCAAAAGTGTTGGGTAACTATAAGGTTCGGGCGCAGGAAGGAACCTGTAATTCCGGATTCTCCCCTGAAATTTTGGTCCTTACCAAACCGGCGGCTACCCAGCCCGTCATTTCGGCCAATGGAACCATTTTAAGTGTACAAACAACTTATTCAAGTTATCAGTGGTTGCTGAATGATGTGGCCATACCTGGAGCAACCGGGGCCACCCATACCATCGTTGCGCCGGGAACCTATAAATTGAGGGGAACCGCGGCCAATGGTTGTCAGAAGACCTCTGACGGGTTTAATTTCCTGAGCACGGCGGTCAATGAATTCAACATTGCAGGATATAAGGTCAATATTTATCCCAACCCCGTGACCAATAAACTGTACCTCCAGGCCGACCTGGGCACAGGGTTAATGAAGAAAATAACCGTGCAGATCTTTGATGCCAGTGGAAGGATGCTCAAACAGACCCGGTTGAATATTGGGCTGAACAGCCTGGAAATGGCCGAACTGCCTCAAGGGCTTTATACCGTGCTTCTGCTGAGCGATTCCGAACGCCGGGCCGTATCCATTATGCGACAGTAAACGCCTCATAATTAACGAATAAGGTCCCGCCCTGCGCGGGACTTTTTTTTCGGGGATAAGTCCCATGCCCTTGTTATGGAATTTAGCCCGGAACACCTTAGTTTTGCGGCCTGAAAAATAGGCAGTTAAAAGGGGTAAACCCCATTATAACGATACACCATGGCCGGACAACTTAAAGAGGTAAGGAACCGAATCAAATCGGTACAAAGTACCCAGCAGATCACCAAAGCGATGAAGATGGTAAGCGCCGCCAAGCTGCGTCGCGCACAGGATGCCATCATCCAAATGCGTCCCTATGCCCGAAAATTGCAGGATCTGTTGAGCAATATCGTGAGTGGGTCGGATGCCGCTGCTGGTGGAAACCTGGCCGTTGAACGTCCGGTGGAAAAAGTGCTCATGATCGTCATTACCAGTGACCGTGGTCTTTGTGGTGCCTTCAATGCCAACCTGATCAAATTGGCCAAATCCACCATCGCTGAAAAATACAGCGAGCAACAGAAGAAAGGCCAGGTTACGATCTGGGCCATTGGGAAGAAAGGGTATGAGCATTTTGTAAAGAATAAATACAAGGCCGACGATACGTTCAAGGATATTTTTCACCACCTCAGTTTTGAATCCGTTCAGGTATGTGCACAGGCGGCAGTAAAAGCCTTTGAAGAAAAAGAATTTGACCGCGTCGAGATCGTTTATTCCGAATTCAAAAATGCGGCATCCCAGCGTTTTGTGGCCGAGCAGTTCCTCCCCATTCCGAAAACAGAGGCCAAAGCGGGAGGACCAAAAGCGGATTTCATCTTCGATCCCCAAAAGGATCAGTTGATCGCCGAACTCATGCCCAAGATCCTCAACACCCAATTGTACAAAGCCGTACTGGATTCCAATGCATCCGAGCATGGGGCCCGTATGACCGCCATGGACAAAGCCAGCGAAAACGCCAATGAAATGTTGCGGTCGCTGAAAATATCGTATAACCGGGCCCGTCAGGCTGCGATCACCACCGAACTCACCGAGATCGTTAGTGGCGCTGCCGCCCTGCAACAATAAGGTGATCACCCCGGTGAGCGACCTGAAATCATTAGAATAATATGGAAATTACCCATCTCATACCCCATATAGAGGCCCTTATTTTCGCCAGTGATAAACCACTGACAACCCTGGACCTGACGGAACTCCTCAATAACGCCTTTGGCTTTATGGAGGAAAAAGTCACGCTCGACCAGGTAGAAGCCGCTATCGACGGGATCGTGGAAAAATACAATGCCGAGTTCTATCCTTTTGAAGTGAGAATGAGTGGTGGCGGATGGCAATTTCTGACCAAACGGGATTTTCACAAAACCGTAGCCCAACTCAATGGCGATAAGTTTTTGAAAAAATTGTCCGGCGCCGCCATGGAAACCCTGGCGATCATTGCCTACAAGCAACCGATTACTAAAGGAGAGATCGAATCGATCCGTGGCGTGAACAGTGATTATACAGTTCAGAAGTTATTGGAAAAGGAATTGATCATCATCTCTGGTCGGAATGAGAAGATGCCCGGTCATCCACTGGTATATGCCACTTCCAAGAACTTCATGGATTATTTTGGGATCAATAGCGCCGAAGACCTGCCAAAGATCAAAGAAGTACTCGCCGAGCAGTTGGTGGAGCCAACCCTGATCCGTCACGCCGATGCCCAGGAAATGGAAGCCATCATGGAGAAACCTCTTGAAGAGGTAAGTTCAGCGATGAAAGTGAATGAAACCGGTGAATTATAACGGCGGCATTTATTTACCGTATATTCACTCTATGCATTATAGCCTGAACCATGACCAACTAAACGCCATCGCCCAACGTTTTGGCACACCGGTCTATGTTTATCACGCCGAAAAAATAAAGGAACAATTTCAAAAACTCGATCACGCTTTTCAGGGATGTAATGCCCGCTTCTTTTTTGCGTGCAAGGCACTCACCAATATCAATATCATCCGCTATCTCGATTCCATTGGCTGTTCCATTGATTGCAGCAGTATCAACGAGGTAAAACTTGCTCTGCATGCGGGTGTAAAACCTGCCAATATCCTGTACACTTCCAACGGGATCGATTTTTCAGAGATCAAGGAAGCCGTTGACGCCGGTGTACATATCAATATTGACAGCCTGTCCAACCTGGAAAAATTTGGCAAAAAATACGGCCGCAAAAATGGTATCGGTTATCCGGTGGGTATTCGCGTGCGACCCAATATCATGGCGGGAGGAAATATTAAAATTTCAACAGGGCATGACCGGAGTAAGTTTGGCATTCCTGTATCCCAGCTTGATAAAATACTTGATGTCGTCAAGCAACAGGATATCTTCATCCGGACACTTCACCTGCATACCGGAAGCGATATCGCCGATGCAGAAATCTTTGTCAAAGGTTTTGAAGTTTTATTTGACCTGATCCCCTCCTTCCCTGAACTCGAAGTGATCGATCTGGGCGGAGGATTCAAAGTGCCGTATAAACCAGGGGAGAAGTCGGTGGACCTGGACAGGTTGGCGCAAAAAATAAAATCCTCGTTTGACGAACATCGTAAACCCGGTGAAAAAGCCCTTGAAATATGGTTTGAACCCGGAAAGTTCCTGGTCAGCGAATGTGGATATTTTATAACCCGGGTCAATGTGGTAAAGGATAATGGCGACCAGCTTTTTGCAGCTGTCAACAGCGGGCTTAACCACCTGATCCGCCCGATGATGTATGATGCATACCATCACATTGAGAATATTTCCAATCCCGATGGGGAGAAGAAGACCTATATGGTGACAGGCTATATCTGCGAGACAGATAATTTTGCCACTGACCGTGACCTCCCTGCCATCCGGGAAGGCGACCTGCTTGTTATGTACAATGCCGGGGCATATGGATTTGAAATGGCATCCAACTACAATTCACGGTACAGACCGCCAGAGGTTTTGGTCAAAGACGGACAGTTTTACCTGATCCGGGAAGGCGACCATTTTCAGGACCTTATACGTAAGCAGATCATGGTCATTTAATCATCGCAAATTAAGATTTAGGCGTACATTTAGTTTGAACAAAATCTATTTGCCATGCCTATCCGAATGACAGACGACCCCAACCAGCCCCAGAACGATTTTAATGACAATAGTGGTGGTGGAGGTCGTTCCAATTTCCCCGGTGGGGGAGGTGGGGGACTCTTTAATTTATTGCCTCTTTTATTAGGGTTATTTAAAGGAAAAGGAATTATCCTTCTCCTCGTGGTCGCAGCCGGTGCTTATTTTTTAATGAATAAATCCGGAGGTTGTAATGTCGCCCAGATCGCCAGTCTTTTTTCCCAGAGCGGATACAGTTTCAATCCCGACGAATTCAACAAAGCATCTGTATATGAGGAGTTGGATGAAACCAACCCCAGGAATGCATTACCCGAAGCGGTTTCACTGTTGAAATTTGCTCCCCTACGGCTCAACCAGGGTCAGCAGGGAAGTTGCGTGGCCTGGAGCTCTGCCTATGCGGCACAAACCATTCTCACTTCTGCGGCTACAGGCACAGATCCAAATGCCATTCGATTCAGCCCATCTTATCTATACAATCAGATCAGGCTGGATGGGTGCCAGGGTTCCTATTTGCAACGGGCCATGGAAGCCATGTCACGGAATGGAGGGGTCCCCCTTAGCCAATATCCCTATAATGAAAATGATTGCGAACGCATGCCCGGTACAGCCGATATCCAGGCCGGGCGCGAGAATAAGATCCATGGATTTACCCGATTGACAAGCGGGGATAATATCAACCAGATCAGTGTACGTGCCATCAAAGAACATTTGGCCAAAGATGCACCAGTCGTAATCGGTATGATGGTCGGTCAAAGTTTTATGCAACCCATGATGGGGCAGGACCTTTGGCAGCCACAAGGTATGGATGCTTCGCAAAACGGAATGGGTGGCCATGCCATGTGTGTGATCGGATATGATGACAGTAAATATGGAGGCGCTTTTCAGATTATGAACTCCTGGGGCTCCGAATGGGGAAAGAACGGAGTAGGTTGGGTACGGTATGGGGATTTCAAAAATTATGTGCGTGAAGCCTATGGCATTGACCCTTTGCCCAAACGCACGGCTTTTTCCAATATTCCGCTGGAGTGTACTATCGGTCTGGTTAAGAATGATGACAAACAACATATCGCGCTGCAAAACAGTGGGAGCAATTATTTTCAAACCATACGCCCCATTCGGGTGGGGACCCGGTTCAAAATGGAAATTGAGAACCAGACGGAATGTTACATCTATATTTTTGGGCAGGAAGTGGATGGTTCAAGCTTTGTACTGTTTCCCTATCTAAAACCCGGCGAAACGGTTTCCAAACATTCCCCTTATTGCGGGATCACAGGGTACCGGCTTTTTCCCCGGGCACAATCCTTTGAAGCGGATTCGATTGGTACACGTGACCATATTGCGATTGTGGTGAGTACAACGGAACTTGATTACAATAATGTAAACCGGGCGATCAGTGCCAGCACGAGGACTGATTTTTCCGGAAAAGTCAATGAAGCCCTTCAATCGCTTCAGATCCGATCGGTGAGGTTTAACAGCACACCCGAAGGTTCGATCCATTTTCGCGCCGATGCCAATGATAATAAAGCGGCTGTTGCGATCGTGGCCTTTGATAAGCAGTAAAAGGGAGATACATGGATGCATTCATCAAATTGGTACGGAACCGGTGGAAGTTTGGGCTCTTTCTTTTTACCAAGCTTCCCGCAGCCTGGTTAGCAGGCGTGCGTGTAAAACATCTGGAGCCGGGGAAGGCGGAGGTGTCCGTACCCTATAAATGGCTTTCCCAAAACCCTTTTCGGTCCACCTATTTTGCCTGTCTGAGTATGGCGGCTGAAATGAGTACAGGGTTATTGGCGATGGGACATACCTATCAGCGAAAACCGTCGGTTTCCATGCTGGTGGTAAAATTGGAAGGAGAGTTTCATAAAAAGGCCACTGATAAAACGCTTTTTGTTTGTGAAGAGGGAGAAGCCATTCGTTCCGTCATTGAAGAAGCCATTTCAACCGGGGAGGCCCGCTCGGTGAAGGCAAAAACAGTAGGGAAGAATGCAAATGGAGATTTAGTGGCAGAATTTTATATCACCTGGTCGTTTAAGGCAAAACAAAAAATATGAAAATAGCATTTCACGGTGCGGCAAGATGTGTTACCGGATCCAAACACCTGGTCACCTTAAAGAACGGGAAAAAAATACTCCTGGATTGTGGTATGTTTCAGGGAATGGGTAAAGATACCATTGGCTTAAACAGTCATTTCGGTTTCGAACCTTCCGAGGTGGATGTGATGGTGCTTTCACATGCGCATATTGATCACAGTGGGCTTATTCCTAAATTGGTCAAGGAAGGGTATAAAGGGAAAATTTATTGTACACCTGCGACCAAAGACCTGGCTACGGTACTGCTTGAAGATTCTGCCGAAATTCAGGAAAGCGATGTGCGGTATGTGAACAAGAAAAGGGCTACCGAAGGCCTGCCTTATATCAAGCCTCTTTATACGGTGGATGATGCTAAAAAGGCAGCCGAACACCTCATCCCCATTGCCTATGATAAATGGACAACGATTGACCCCGATGTAGAATTATTGTTTACGGATGCCGGGCATATCATTGGGAGTGCCTGTGTCCATTTAAGGTTGAAAGAAAATGGAAATATCCGCACGCTGACCTTTAGTGGGGATGTGGGCAGGTACCGGGATGTCATTCTTAAATCACCCGATGAATTTCCCCAGGCGGACTATATCATTCTGGAATCCACCTATGGCAATAAGCTGCATGACATGCATATCACCACCCCGGATCAGTTATTGCAATGGGTGGAGAATACTTGTATAAAAAAGAAGGGTAAACTCATCATCCCTGCTTTCAGCGTGGGGCGTACCCAGGAGATATTGTATGCCTTAAATCAATTGGAATTGGAGAACAGGTTGCCTGACCTGGACTATTTTGTTGACAGCCCCTTGAGTATTGAAGCGACGGAGATCGTTAAGAAATATCCGGATTACTTTAACCGGACCATTCAGCATGTATTAAAAAGTGATCAGGATCCCTTTCATTTCAAGGGGATGAAGTATATAAAGACCGTGGAGCAAAGCAAGATGCTCAATTTTAGAAATGAGCCCTGTGTGATCATATCGGCAAGTGGCATGGCCGAGGCCGGACGTGTCAAACACCACATTAGTAATAACGTGGAGAACAGCCGTAATTCCATTTTGATGACCGGATATTGTGAACCCCATTCACTCGGTGCGCGTTTGCAATCAGGAAATAAGGAAGTGAGGATATTTGGGGTTACCCATGAGGTACATGCTGATATTGGCGCCATCCGCAGCATGAGTGCCCATGGCGATTATGAAGACCTTAGCCAGTGGCTGGCCTGTCAGGACCCTCGTCACGTAAAGCGGTTATTTCTGGTACATGGCGAGTTTGATGTACAACAGGATTTCAAAAAGAGACTATCGAAGAAGGGCTTTGCCGATGTAGAGATACCGGAGTTGCATTATGAGGTTGGGCTTGGCTGATTCTTTTAAACCACAGAGGCACAGAGACACTGAGAGTTATTTTAACTCTTTGTAACTCCGTGTATTTGTGGTTTAGTCTTTCCCTAACAGCGCTTTCACATTTCCTTAGTAAACCCTGCCTGTTATTTTCCGTTTAAAAGGTGTACCAAAAACGGAAGATCATGAAAAACAGATATAGGAATTGGGCCGGTGGGTTGATTATCGCAGCCCTCGTGATGACAGGATGTGCCGCACCCGCTCATATAGAAAAAGACGAAACCGTCAACTTCAACGAATACCGCTCATTTGGATGGTTAGAATCCTCCAAGGACAAAAAGAACAGTTTGACCGAGAAAAGGATCAGAGAAGCGGTTACAGCAGAATTAATTAAAGCCGGTTGGAAACAGAATGAACGCCGGCCTGATGTGTACCTCAATTATGATGTGGTAGTGGAAAGAAATACCCGCGAGTCCAGCGATCCCCTTTATTCCACACCAACTACACGCTATCTCTATAATCCTTATACCAGAAGGGTGGTGGCGGTGTATTATCCTTCCCGGTTCATGGGATATGACCGTCGCGAGCAGACTATACGTGAAGGAACCGTGACGATCAGTATGATCGATGCGCAAAGCGACAAAGTGGTTTGGCAGGGATGGACCACCGATGAAGTAAACAGCCGGAACCTGACCAGTAAGGAGATCAATGCGGCAGTGAGGAGTATTTTCAAAAAATTCGACCTGGCTAAAAAATAGTGATTCCCGATACCCAGGATAGATTTTAACTGGAAAACAAGATATTCTGTATAGGACGGTTTGGAAGATCCACCATCCCCCTTGCCCGGCAGGGGGGATTTTTATGATTGCCCCCCGGCCACTTTACTCCTTCTTTTACAAGAAATTAGGGAGCAATAAAATCCCAAAAACATTTTGAAAAAACAGAAACAAACCCCTATCTTTGCCGTCCCAAAAACGGCCCGTTCGTCTAAGGGCTAGGACACCACCCTTTCACGGTGGTGATACGGGTTCGAATCCCGTACGGGCTACAAAACCTCAGGCAACTGAGGTTTTTGCTTTTCAGGCAGGTCCCGAACCGGCATCCCTCATTTTAGAAATAAGTTCTGCCGTGTTTTTAGCCTTGAATTTCCGCTTCAGGTTTTTTTTATGTGTGATTACCGTGGTTTCGCTGATATAGAGTTTGGCCGCGATCTCCTTGGCACAGTATCCCTTTGAGAGCAGGGTGAGTACGTCTTTTTCCCGGCGGGTGGGATTTCCCGGATCTTTTTCACTCCAATTTGTATAGCCGGTTTCGGTTTGTTTAGATGCCCCGTTTTTTTGATGGGGGACAGATTCATCCCGGACGGTCCGGATCACCAATTCAGGTAATTTTTCAATCAGGTAAAACAGGCAGTTATACAATTGCTCATTTTGTTCTTCCAGTTCATTTACCCGCTGACGGATACGCGTAAGCGAAATGGAAGGAGCGGCACCCGCATTAAAAGGAGGTTCATCCAACATGGAGGATGGCAGGGTCACCCTTTCAGAACGATGACCAAGTAGATCCTGGAAATCCCTGTCCCAGGTTTCTTTAATGGCAAGTTTAATTTGGTCGAGAATGACCGTATTCCCAGGAATCATACTCCAGGTTTTGTTTCAATGATTAATCAAATTTCTAATCCCGGGCCTTAAATGGATTTCATAGAATGAATTGCCTGTGGTGAGGAGTGAGACTTGCTTCTTCTAAATTAGAGGAATTTATATTTCCCTCCTTCTTCCTGTGGATAAAATCCTCATTAATGAGGAGATGTATACCGGAAAATACTACTAACAGGGTATGTAATTCTACCAATTGTTTACAATTATTTCATGATAAATGGGGATTGTCTTTACCCTGTTTTCTCGAATACATTTGGAATCAGCAATATGCCATCGATAAAAGGAATAATGGAAGGTCAAAAAGGCAAGATTCCGGTAGCCGTGGTGGAAGCCATATCCAGGGAAAAGGAGGATGCCATTCGATCTGTGATCGACAAAGAAGTTATTCGCCGGTTACGCATTCAGAATAAGAAATTATTGGAACAGGTCTCCCGGCATAAGGAAGAATTGCGATCGAATCAGGAACGAAATGCACACTTACTGGATCAGGTAAACGAAATGCTTAAACTCTTGAAAAGTAATACCAAGGCATGACGGAAACAACATTGAGCTTTTTAAGAGCACAGCTTAACAATTTTATTTTTCTTAAGGATCCTTTGAATTCAGCCGGTGCACTGAATTCGCCCGTAGTATTGGACTCCATTGTGAACCAGAAAAATGAACCCCTTCATACTGGGGGCGATTTTGTTTTCATGAACCTGGTCAATATTGAAGAAGAAACGGTTGGTAAATCACAGTTACCCTATTTAAGGACGGCGGATGACAGACTGAATGTACAGAACCCAGACATCAAACTGAACCTGTATGTTCAGTTTTCCGCTTTTTCTGATTTGTCTACAGGAGGGCAAAACCCATATTCCCGTGCACTGAAATTGCTTGATCAGGTCATTCTTTTCTTTCAATTCAGAAACGTTTTTAATGCAAGCCATTATCCGGTGCTGGCAGCAGCCGGTATGGACAAGATCATTGTTGAACCGATCAGTCTCACTTTCGAACAGCTCAACCATTTATGGGCCACCCTGGGGGCAAAATACCTTCCCTCTGTTTTATATAAGATCAGGACATTAACATTCCGCGAAACCGGAATCACGCCGGAACAACCTCTTATCCGGGAGGTGGTGGCACAAGATTCTGCCATATGATCCGCCGGGGGTTTACCATATTATTCAATGTTAAGCTCGAAGCCAGTTACTATTTTGGACAGGAGCCTTTTGCGGAGCTGGACATCATTCCAACCGATGAGACCCGGCGCGTAATGGATAAATACCGCTTATTGCACAAGTTGGTAGACAACGGGGTGATTGTTTTGTATGAAAATGACGGGCCAGGAAGTGTGGTGCCTATTTACCCGATTCCTGTAGCAGAGACCTTTAATTTTTTCCTCCGGGTCAGCAATCCCTCCTTTTGGATGTATGCCGATGTAAGGGGATGGAAAAAGGATAGCGTCTTCCTGTTGACCAACCCTTCCTTCAATTCAGTTGCCAATCAGGTATTGATACCTGCTGCTCCGCTGATCAACCCCATTGCCGCCTTTCCCATGAATTTCAGGTATCAAGTCACTTTACAAGCCGTATCCGGTCTGGTGGAGGTGAGAAATTCTGCAGGGCTATTAGTTCGCACTTACCTCGTCCGGCCCCTTGATCCGGCTGAACCGGCAGGGACCAGTATGGAAGTACCGGTTGACCTCACAGGGTTCAAAGAAGGTGTATACCAGGTTCGGTATGTGAATAGCGGGGGTACTACGAATGAAAATGTTTTCTGCTCACCCAATCATAGCTCCGATAACCTGGCCGTGTTGCAAATGAATTATCAGACCGGCGCCTGGACCGGGGCCAATCCGGATCAACAATACCTGATCAGAATCGGTCACCGACAATCAAATTGGTTCTATGATATTCATATCCGTGACAATACCACCCTTGGATTACTGGCCAATGACCTGGCCATTCAGCATTTACCAGCCGGAGAACCACCCGTTGTATTCAATGCCATTCCTGCCTCTATTCCGCCTACCAATGATTACGTGCGTTTTCAATCGGCCGCCCAGGTGAACCATTGGAAAAGGCCTTTTCAGTTCAGACTGACCAATGGAGCCGGAACAAAGACCTATGTAGATGTACTGCCCCTCCCAGGCCCGCATGAAGTACAATGGGATGCCATCAATTTGTTTACCAACATTATCGTGAATATTTAAAACATTCCTCATTTCAAAACACTACCAGTATGAATTATACCGCATTAAAAACCCCGGGAGTTTATGTAAACGAGATCTCGATATTCCCGCCTTCGGTGGCCCAGGTACCAACGGCCATACCAGCGTTTATCGGGTATACGGAAAGACGCGTTGATGAAAATGGCGAGTCGCTCCATATGAAGCCAAAGAAAATCAGTTCGTTTGTTGAATTCCAGCTACTATTTGGTGGGGCACCTCCTGTAGATTTTTCCAAGATCGAATTGGATGCTTCCGGTCAGGTAGTGAAGGTAGAAAGCACACAGAGCTTCTACCTCAGTGATTCGCTGCAAATGTTCTTTGCCAACGGCGGAGGGGAATGTTATATCATTTCAGTGGGGGACTATACCGGTGGTTCGGTTCAATTGGGAACTGTTTCCCCGGCTACCGGTTTGTTGGGCGGATTGGAAACATTAACGGAAGTAGATGAACCAACGATGATCGTTTCCCCGGATGCGGTTTCTCTGTCAGGCATGGGGCTCTATTCTTTTCAACAAGCAGCATTGAGCCAGTGCGGTAAGTTGATGGACCGGGTAGGTGTTTTTGATCTGTTATATACAGAAACCAAATCACAACTAAGTGCCAAGGTTGATGAGTTTAGGAATCAGATAGGAATGAGTAATCTGAAGTATGGGGCTGTATATGCTCCATGGCTTAAAACCGATATTCGCAAAGAGGTTCGTTACAAGGATATTGTTGGTAAGCTTGTAAAGGCCGGCACCAATATTCCGGCGGTTTTGAGCAACTATCTAGTGAATTTGCCTCCGGCCGACCAGGCAGCTATTCAGACGGAGCTGACCAAGTTGGATAATATAGTTGCCGACAACAAGTTCATGTATGAAACCGCGCCGCGATCGGTGGAAAATTACCTGAATGTTTTTCCTGCTGTAGCGGGGCCAACTGGTTGGGTTGGTTCATTTTCTTCCATCGAATCGGGCTATGACGTAACAGAGGAATCTGTACTGGCCAAACTGGCAGAAGCGGATGCAGATACAAATGCCGGAACAAAATCGACAAAAACGAGTGCGGCGGCCACCGAATTTTTAAAACTAGTTCGGCAGTCTTACCAGATCGTTACGATGATCGATGATTTTTGTTTCCTCGACAATCTGTTGGGAATTAAATCGACAGCTCTCCAAACATTTGGTTTTGACCAGATCAAGTATTCCGCCAATAATGTGCCGATTGGAGTAAATCAATTTGATCTTAAGACTGAGGATTTGGCAAAAATTGACCTGGCCACTGTATCTAATGTCGCTCCTGTTATATTGGCCACGTCTTTTGCATTCACTTCCGCCAGCGCGGTTGGGGCCACTGGTGGTACTTATGATTTGAATTATGAAGTTCTAACCTTTGATACTCAAATACCGGCTCTTGTTCCTCACCTTACCATTTTCCCAAACACAAACATAGCCACTGATACGGTAATCGATAATGCAAACAGGATCGCTAATATGCGGGCAGGCCTGCCAGTAATACGGGGCTTATTCACCTACTTCAGAGGTATTCTGGAAAGCATACTTGAATTTGGAAATGCCTATGAAAGAGCTGTTGAAGATGGCGTGATAAAAATGTGGCCTTTGCTTAAAAATATTCTGGTGAG
>JANRLV010000022.1:0-47367 GCA_033762195.1 Chitinophagaceae bacterium
CCGGTGCATACCGGGTGGATCAAAAGAAAAAGAGAAGGAATCCCGGGTGGCTTATTCCGATTTTGCCGGATCTGCTGCCTGTAAGTCCTGTCATGCCGATATACATGACGCGCATATAAACACGGCCCATTTTAAAACCAGTGCGGAAGCATCCCCCCAATCAATCCTTGGCTCCTTCGAAACAGGGGAAAATGTATTCTCCTTTAATCCCTTAATCCAGGTTAATATGGAGGAGCGAAAAGATGGCTTCTATCAGGTAGAATACGTTCGTGGAGTAGAAAAAAGGGCCCGTCGTTTTGATATTTCGGTGGGCTCGGGAACACGTGGACAAACCTATCTGTATTGGTGGGAAGATACCCTGGCCCAATTACCGATCTCTTATTTTACCTCTGTACATGAATGGACGAACAGCCCTGGTTATTCCAATCGGGTGAGGTTTGGCCGCCCTGTGACCGCGCGATGCATGGAATGTCATTCCACTTTTGCCACCGTGACCACCGGGATGAATGCCAAGATCGACCTGTTTGATAAAAAAGAAATCATTTACGGAGTGGATTGTGAGAAATGCCATGGCCCCTCACTAAAACATGTGGAGTACCACCAAAGCAATCCAGGGGATACGGCTGGAAAATTCACCCTGAATCCCGCCCGCTTTAGCCGCCAGCAGCAGTTGGACCTCTGCGCCGTCTGTCATGGCGGCAAATTGAAACAGACCAGCCCCTCTTTTTCCTTTTTGGCCGGGGATAAATTGGGGGATCACTTTAGTTTAGACACTATACATAAGACAGTGGCTGATATCGATGTGCATGGCAACCAGTACGGAATGATGGCCGCCAGCCAATGCTTTATTAAGAGCCAGATGACCTGTGGAAGTTGTCATGCTCCGCATGACAAAGAAAAGGGTAACACAGCCGTTTATGCGCAACGTTGTCAAAGTTGTCATAATACATTACATGTCAATGAATGTAAGCTAAAAGCCACCAAAGGTTCCGTAATTTTAAGCAATTGCTCCAGCTGTCATATGCCGGAGTTGCCTTCGGGCTCCATTATGGTGATACGACAAGGAGAACAAGTGCCTACCAAGGCTGGCATGCATACACATTTTATCTCGATCTATCCGGAATTGACTGATAAAGTTTTGGGTAACAAATAAATTTTATGAAACGACACTTGAGACTGATAATTCCTGTTCTTTTGATTTTTATCTGGATCAGTTCCTGTAAACAAAAGCCTGCGCTTTTCGATATTCTTCCTGCTTCACAAACAAAGATCGACTTTACCAATAAGCTGGAGAACAAACACCTCTTTAGCATTTTATATTATCTCTATTACTATAATGGTGGAGGTGTATCTACCGGAGATATCAACAACGACGGATTACCGGATATTTATTTTACCGCCAATACCAAAGGGAATAATAAACTCTATCTCAACAAAGGCAATATGGTCTTTGAGGATATCAGCGAGAAAGCGGGCGTGAAAGGCATATCCGACTGGTGTAGCGGTTCCACCATGGCCGATGTGAATGGAGATGGATGGCTTGATATCTATGTATCATCGGTGAATAACAAATATGGTTTGACCGGGCATAATCAACTTTTCATCAATAACAAGGACAATACATTTACGGATAAAAGTATAGCGTACGGGTTGAACGTTTCCACCTTTACCACGCAGTCAGTATTTTTTGATTATGACCATGATGGCGACCTGGATTGCTATATCCTCAATCAATCGCATCAACCTAATGCGAATATCGTTCCTGCCGCCAATCGCACACGCCCGGATTCTCTTTCCGGTGACCGGTTGTATCGAAATGACCTGAAGTCGACGGGAAAATTCACGGATGTATCCGTAGAAGCCGGTATCTATCAGGGTAACCTGGGCTATGGATTAGGTATTAGCATCGCTGATTTTAATAATGATGGATGGGAAGATATCTATGTGGGCAATGATTTTCACGAAAACGATTATTACTATATCAACCAGCAGAATGGCAAATTTGTGGACGAAGGCGCTCAACGCTTTGGGCACTATAGCCGTTTTAGCATGGGTAATGACGCCGCCGATTTCAACAACGACGGCATGATCGATATTGTTACGGTGGATATGCTTCCGCCGGATGAGAAAACCATGAAAACCTATGGTAGCGATGAGAATTACGACATCTACAATCTGAAACTGACCGGCAATGGATATCAGGACCAGGTGTCGCGCAACTGTTTGCAATTAAACCATAACAACGGCGCCTATTTTAGCGATATCGCTTTACAAGCCGGTATGCATGCCACCGATTGGAGCTGGTGTCCGCTGATGGCGGATTTTGACAATGATGGAAATAAAGACCTGTTTATTTCCAGCGGCATCGTGAAGCGACCGGTTGACCTCGACTATGTTCGCTTTGCCTCCGATCTCAAAGCCAAGGGAATGGATGCTACTGATAAATTTGATGATGAAGCCATCAAGGCCATGCCCGATGGAGCAATACACCCATTCTTTTTTAAAGGGGATGGAAAACTGAGTTTTACCGAAGTAAGCAAAGAATGGGGTACCGGTGGCCTCAAAGGTTTTTACAATGGTTCTGCCTATGCCGACCTGGATAATGATGGTGACCTGGACATGGTGATCAATGTACTGAATGCCACCAGTTTTGTAATGGAGAACAAGATGGCGAAAAAGAGTTTTCTTTCGCTCACCCTGAAAGGGGATAGCTTAAATACAACGGGTATTGGTGCCAAGACCTGGCTATTTACCAAAAACGGGATGCAGTATCAGCAACTGATGTTGACCCGAGGGTTTCAATCTTCTTCTGATACCCGGCTTCATTTTGGCTTGGATTCGCTTACTACCGTGGACAGCCTTCTTGTGGTGTGGCCTGACCAACGTTTTGAAGTTCTGCGGAATGTAGCGGTCAATCAACGCCTGAATCTGGAGTATAAGAACGCTGCAGGACTATTTGATGCCAACACCTTCTTTACGCAACGCGAAGTGCCTTTTAAGGAAATCACGGACGAAGTGGCGCTGGATTGGCGGCATAAGGAGAATGGATTTGTGGATTTTAATATTCAATATCTCATTCCGCATAAACAAAGTACACGTGGTCCCCGCATAGCCGTGGCCGATGTGAACAAAGACGGGTTGGATGATTTTTATGTATGTGGTGCCAAGGGACAACCAGGCGCTATGATGCTTCAGCAAGCGGGAGGCCGGTTTGTGGCTATTGATACTACCTTGTTCAAAGTTTTTGCCGTTTGCGAAGAAGTAGATGCTGAATTCTTTGATGCCAACGGAGATGGATACCTTGATCTGTGGACTGTAAGCGGCGGCAATGAAATGCCGGCCAATGAGAACGCGTCAGCCGATCATCTTTACCTTAATGATGGTACGGGGCATTTCAAGATCGCTTCAGGCGCTCTTCCGTTTATGACGGAGAATAAATCCTGTGTAACGACGGCTGATATTGACAAGGATGGTGATCTTGATGTGTTTGTTGGATTTTTGTCGGACATACGCAAATATGGTATACCCCAGAGTTCTTATCTCTACCTCAACGATGGCAAGGGTAAATTCAAAGTGGCGCCTACACCCACGATGAACTTGCTCAAGATCGGTATGGTAACTGATGCACAGTTTACAGATCTGAACAAAGATGGCTGGCCCGATCTGGTCGTGGCAGGTGAGTTCATGCCCATTAAAGTGTACATGAATAATAAGGGGACATTTGAAACCACTGATCTTCCCGGAAGTTCAGGCATCTGGCAACGTTTGCTGATGACCGATGTGAATGGCGATGGCAATATGGATTTCCTCGCCGGTAACTGGGGACATAATAGTAAACTCTGGACCGGTAAAAATGGTCCTGTGAAACTCTACACCCGGGATTATGATAACAATGGTTCATTTGAGCAGATCATGTGTTATACCATCAATGATAAGCAATACACTTTCCTCGCCAAGGATGAATTGGAAAGGGCCTTGCCTGTTTTGAAAAAGGCCTATCTCTCGTACAGTGAAGTAGCCGGTAAGGATGTGAAGTATGTGTTCTATGACCTGTTTAAAAATTATACAGAAGCAACAGCGGAAGTGCTGGGGTCTTCCTGTTTTCTGGGAGATGGCAAAGGTGGTTTCCGCCGCATCGATCTGCCGGGAGAACTGCAATTGGCACCGATGATGGCCATATTACAGGATCCATTGGCCAAGCAACCGACCTATATAGCCGGGGGGAATTTTTATGGCGTGTTGCCCTATGAAGGAAAATATGACGCGTTGTTGCCAACCCGGTTTTACTATGATAATAAAAAGGAAAATTTTGTCATTGGCTCAGTTACGCCGGTAAAAGGAGAAGTGCGGGATTTGCAATGGATTAAAAGAGGAGGCGTGGAGGAGTTGATGGTGGGGAGGAATAATGAGAGAATAGCTGTCTTGACGAGGATTAGCAAAGATTAACCGGGATTTTGGGATTGATTTGAGGATTTATTTATTGGGATACTTAACCGCGAGGGACGCAAAGGAGATTTGATTTTTTAAATTATAAATATACTGTTATGATGAAGGGAAAAGGCGGGGTGCAGCGAATGATGTACCTGTTATTGATCACAGGAGCTGTGTCGATCAACTCGAATTGTAAGAAGGGTAGTGGTGGAAATGGTGGAGATCCACCCGATCCGGTAGCTACCACGATCACCCTGGAGAATTGGGTGACAAGAGGCGACCAGACTGCGCTTATTGAAAAGCAGAGTAATTTGGTTTCCGGGACAGTAACAGCGGGTATGCCCACGATTGACGTAGACTCGGCGAGTAAGTTCCAAACGATGGACGGGTTTGGATTTGCTTTGACCGGGAGCAGTGCCTATGTGATCAATAAACTTCCAGCGCCACAAAAGGCCAGTTTGTTACAAGAGTTGTTTGGTACAGCCGCCAATTCCATTTCGGTGAGTTATTTGAGGATCAGTATTGGTGCTTCCGACCTGAGCCCCGAAGTATTTAGTTACAATGACCTTCCTACCGGGCAAACCGACCCCACATTGGCCCAATTCAGTTTGTCAAAAGATACGGTCGATCTGATTCCCTTATTAAAAGAAATTCTGCTCATCAATCCGTCCATCAAGATCATGGCTTCTCCCTGGAGTGCTCCGGTCTGGATGAAGGATAATGGCAGTTCCATTGGGGGTAGTTTGCAAACCCAGTATTATTCGGTCTATGCCCAGTATTTTGTCAAATACCTCCAGGCCATGAAGGCCAAGGGCATCACGATCGATGCCATCACTGTACAGAATGAACCCCAGCACGGAGGCAATAATCCCAGTATGGTGATGAGCGCCGGGCAGCAGGGTGATTTTGTAAAAAATCATTTAGGGCCTGCTTTTCAGGCAGCCGGGGTTACGGCCAAGATCATTATCTGGGACCATAACTGTGACAACCCCAATTATCCCATTACGATCCTGAGTGATCCGGCGGCCAAAGCCTATATTGATGGCTCCGCATTTCACTTGTATGGTGGAGATATTTCAGCCCTGTCAACGGTTAAGAATGCCCATCCCGATAAGAATCTTTATTTCACCGAGCAATGGACGGGGGCCAATGGTAGTTTTTCGGGTGACCTGCAATGGCATGTAAAAAATGTAGTGGTAGGTTCGGCCCGCAATCATGCCAAAGCCATTATTGAGTGGAACCTGGCCAGTGATCCCAATTACGATCCGCATACGCCGGGTGGATGTAGTGAGTGTAAAGGTGCGATCACTGCTACGACCACCAATTATACCCGCAATGTGAGTTACTATATCATCGCGCATGCCTCCAAGTTTGTGCCCATGGGTTCTGTGCGTATTGGCAGTAATGATGCCGGAGGAATTTTTTCTGCCGCTTTTGTTCGTCCGGATGGAAAGAAAGTGTTGGTAGCCGTAAATGACAACGCCTCCACCACCACTTTTGTTATTAAGTATAAAGGAAGTACGGTGCAGGCCACCCTCACCAAGGGTGCGGTAGGCACTTATGTGTGGAATTGATGAACACTGAAAACAACCAATTATGAAATATAGATTATTCATCCTCGGTGCGGTCATTTTTGTCGGCTGCAGCGAGCAGCAAAAAAGCAAGACCCCTGCTGTTTCCAACTATTCTGTTGATGGCAAAACCGCCTATGTGTATGCCACGGCGGACAGCAGTTCCCTGCGTTTATCCCTGACCGATTCACTTTCGTTCAAGGATATGGGGCAACCTTTCGAAACACAGATCTGTGTGTTTGTGGATCCCGATAAAACTTACCAAACCTATTTTGGTATTGGTGCGGCATTGACCGATGCCTCGGCTGAAACATTTTACAAACTTCCCAAAGACAAGCAGGAAGAACTGCTCAGGGCCTATTTTGATAAAGAGAAAGGCATCGGCTATACCGTGGCACGTACCAATATCAACAGTTGCGATTTCAGCAGCGATATGTACACTTATGTAAAAAAGGATGATAAAGAGCTGGCGAGTTTTGATATTGCCCATGACAAGAAATACAAGATCCCCTTTATCAAAGAAGCCATGAAGGCAGCCGGAGGTTCGCTTAATCTGTTTGCGAGTCCCTGGAGCCCTCCAGCCTGGATGAAGAACAACAATAATATGCTGCAGGGTGGCAAGCTCAAGCAGGATTTCTATGATACCTGGGCCATGTATTATACCAAATTCATCAAGGCCTATGAAGCGGATGGCGTACCGGTATGGGGTATTTCCGTACAGAATGAACCCATGGCTACCCAACGTTGGGAAAGCTGTATCTATACAGCCGAAGAGGAAAGAGATTTTTTAAAAAATCATCTTGGCCCGGTGATGGAACGCGAGGGATTGAAAGAAAAGAAGATCATTGTGTGGGACCATAACCGTGATCTGATGTACCAGCGGGCGCAGACTTATTTCAGCGACCCTGAAGCGGCCAAATATGCCTGGGGCATCGGTTTTCACTGGTATGAAGACTGGAGTGGCGGCACACCGATGTATGATAATGTACGTCGGGTGTATGAAGCCTTCCCTGAAGAGAACATTTTCTTCACCGAAGGCTGTGCAGAGAGTTTTGACAGCACCCGGTACAATGCCTGGGTTTTGGGTGAAGAGTATGGCCGTTCCATGATCAATGATTTCAACAATGGCATGGTAGGCTTTACCGATTGGAATATCCTGTTGGATGAAACAGGTGGCCCCAACCATGTACAGAATTTTTGTTTTGCGCCTGTACATGGAGATACCCGTTCCGGCCAATTAATTTACACGAATGCCTACTATTATATCGGTCATTTTTCCAAGTTCATTCAGCCCGGAGCGAAGCGTATTGCAGCCGCACCGAGCCGGAGCCAGTTGCTGGCGACTGCTTTTCAAAACCCCGATGGCAAGATCGTGACCGTGGTGATGAACCAGTCGGATAAGCCGGCCTCTTATTTTGTGTGGGTAAAGGGAAAAGCTGTGGAAGTGAAGGCGATGGCGAGGTCGATAGCGACGGTGGTGTTTTGAGGTGTGAGGAGTGAGACGTGAGGGACGTGAGGCGTGAGGGACGTGAGGCGTGAGAGACGTGAGGCGTGAGAAACGTGAGACGTGAGGCGTGAAACGTGAGTTTACTGCTCACGACTGACGTCTCACGTCTCACGAAAAAATATAAATATGAAATCAAATTATAAAGCCCTATTCTTCGCAATAACCCTCCTGGTTGGTTCCTGCAGCGACAAAGGCGGTACGCCGCCCAATCCGAAAGTGCCGCTGATGCGGGAGGTGACGATTGATAATGTTGTAGCGGGGAGTGAGGTGGTGTACAATGTGCGTTCACAGCCGGTGATCCGGATCAAGTTCAGTGAGCCACTGGATCCGACAACGATTGCCAATGCCGTTTCATTAACAGAGTCGGTGAGCGGCAGTACGGCAGCGATAACCAGTACGCTTACCAATCAGGATTCGGTTATACAGGTACAGGTGAGTACGCCATTGCTTTTTTTATCCAAATACCGGGTAACGGTGAGCACGGCCGTAAAATCTTCCACTGGTGGGGCACTATACGCACCCGTTCCGCGCAATTTTATGACGGGCATTGATTCTTCCCGCAAGTTTCCGGCGATCACGGAAGATTCATTGATGACGCTGGTACAAAAACAAACCTTTAAATATTTCTGGGATTTTGGCCACCCTGTAAGTGGACTGGCCCGCGAGCGTAATACCTCGGGTGATCTTGTTACCTCTGGCGGATCAGGTTTTGGCATCATGACCATTCCGGTTGCCATTGAAAGAGGGTTTATTACCCGTGCGGAAGGATTGGCGCGTATGCAAAAGATCGTTGGTTTTTTAACCAATACAGCCGTTAAAGTAAAAGGGGCCTATCCCCATTGGCTGAATGGCGCCACCGGGGCCATCATTCCTTTTAGTACGAATGACAATGGCGCCGATCTGGTGGAAACCTCTTATCTCATCATGGGTCTGCTCACGGCCCGGCAGTATTTTGATGGAACCAATGCGGCCGAGATCGGTCTGCGAGCAGATATCAATACATTATATGAAAATGTGGAGTGGGATTGGTTTCGGAACAGCAATCAGAATGTATTGTACTGGCATTACAGCCCCGACAAGGGATGGATCATGAACATGCCCATACGTGGTTGGAATGAATGTTTGATCACCTATGTATTGGCTGCTTCTTCTCCCACGCATGGAATTCCAAAAGCAGTTTACACAGGCGGCTGGGCAGGAGGCACCGGGTTTATCAATGGGAATAGTTATTATGGATACACCCTTCCGCTTGGGCCAAGTCAGGGTGGCCCCCTGTTCTTTGAACATTATTCCTTTATGGGGATCAACCCGAATGGATTGAGTGATGTATATGCCAATTATGCCACACAGACTAAGAACCATACCCTGATCAATTATCAGTATTGTAAAACCAACCCCAAAGGATGGCAGGGGTATAGTGACAGTTGCTGGGGATTGACGGCCAGTGATATCCCGGCGGGATATACAGCCAGCTCGCCCACGAATGATATTGGCGTGATTGCGCCTACTGCGGCGCTGTCCTCTTTTCCGTACACACCGACCGAGTCCATGAAGGCCTTGAAGTTTTTCTATTATGTGCTGGGAAATAAGATCTGGAAGGAATATGGGTTTGTGGATGCCTTTTCCGTTCAGGAGCCCTGGTTTGCGCCATCGTTCTTGGCGATTGACCAGGGACCGATCATTGTGATGATCGAGAACCATCGGACAGGTTTGTTATGGGATCTGTTTACCAGTTGTCCCGAAGTAAAATCAGGGATGTTGAACCTTGGATTTACCGCACCCTATCTATAGAGCAGGGATGTGGTTTAAATAATAAATGAAACGAATCGTCATAGCGTTGTTGATGAGTTTTGTCTACACAGCCAATGCCCAGCTGGGGGCGCCGGTTTACCTGCAAAATTTTGGGCAGGGGATCGGTACTGCCGTCCTGCCCGGGCCACCCCTGGCTGCCGGACTCACCTCATATACCTATAGCGATCAGTTATGCCCGCCAGTTGGTTCTTATGTACTGGCCCGACGAACCAATGTGACCGGTTGCAATAATGGAGAATGGATCGATATTCGACGCGATGATGATTATGATATGGAGTATGGAAATATGATGATCGTCAACAGCGCCCCGAGTAATTCAAAGCGGATCGTGTATGCCGATACCGTGGCCACATCGCTATGTCCGGGTACGACCTATCGATTTGGTTTTGCCACCTATAATCTGGATAAACCCGGGGAGGTATGTCCTAATTCAGTAGACCTTCCCGTTTTTCATATGACCATCATGGACCGAAACGGGAATGTTATTAAACATGATGTAACACCTCCTATTGATTACGGGCCTCCTGGTGAACCCGATCGAGGTTATCGTCTGGTCCGGTATTGGACTGACTTTGTAGTACCTCCGGGTGTTTCAAAGGTCAAATTATCGATTGAATTGGATCCCACCCTGGCCCGTTGTGGCGATGATTTTGCTTTTGACCGGGTTTTCATTTCTGCGGTGGGACCAACGGCTTCTATCTGGTACGACAACGAACCACCCACCACCTTTATAAAGTCCTTGTGTTATCAGGAAAATGGTTCGGTTCCGATGTCGGGTATGGTGGGCGCCTACTACGGCAACACCTCATATCAATGGCAACAGAGTGTGGACTCCGGTTTGACCTGGAGTGATATTCCCGGGGCCACAGCCCTTCAGTATAGTACGGTTTACACCGCGCCTGATTCATTCCTGTACCGGTTGAGTGCTGGAGAAGCCTTCAATATCGCCAACCCTGCCTGCCGCGTTGTATCCAATGTGATCCGGGTAAATGTGGATGGTCCGCCTGTCTTTACGGTACAGTCCAATTCACCCGTTTGCGCCGGATCGCCTTTGCAATTCAAGGCGGAAGGGGCTGTTTCCTATACCTGGACGGGACCAAATGGATTCTATGATAATATCGCACAACCGCATATCTATTTTTCATCCCTGCGCGATAGCGGGGTTTATCGGGTAGAGGCTGTTTCATTGGGTGGATGCAGGGGCGAAGACAGTGTACGGGTACGCATCATTGGTATCGATGTCGATGCAGGCCCTGATACAGTGATCTGTAAAGGAGAGCCTGTTCCGCTATTTGCCAGTGCAGGGGCCCGGTATGAATGGAGCCCTGCCACCGGACTGAGTTCCTCTTTTACCCGCCAACCCATTGCGCGTCCTGAAAGCAGTACCCTGTATACCGTAACGGTCACGAGTGCTGACGGCTGTCAGGATACGGCGCAAGTTCAAATTCGGGTACGCAATGCCGTTACCCTTAAAGCGGCGATCGAAGGAATAAGCCACCTGTGTATTACCTACGATTCAGCTTCTTTTGAAGATAAAAGCAGTGGGGTGATCACCAAACGCTGGTGGGATTTTGGCAATGGGCAAACAGATACCCTGGCCAAACCCGCGATGCAATATTATTCTACCTACCCCGGTGAACCCGATCGGATCGTGCGATTGGCTGTACAGGATACCGCCGGTTGTGTGGATACAACCTATCATTCCCTGGAAGTACATGATAATTGTTATATCGCTGTGCCCAGTGCCTTTACACCCAATGGAGATGGAAAGAATGACCTGCTTGGCCCCACCAATGCCTTTAAGGCCAGGGACCTGACCTTCACGGTTTACAACAGGGCAGGGCAGAAAGTATTTGAAAGTCGTGATTATGCACAACGTTGGGATGGCCGGGTAGGAGGGCAGGAGCAAAATACAGGAGTGTTTGTTTGGTTATTAACGTATACAGATACTTTAGGGAAACGTATCCTTCAGCGAGGGACGGTTCTTTTGATCAGATAAACTTCTGTGCTTTCTGTGTCCCGAAGCCTCCAGACGCAGAAAGCACGGAATTAAATGGACGGTATATGAAAAAGTGGATTTTATTCTTTGCACTTTTATTTTCTCTGGGTTTACATGCCCAGAAAGCCCCGGTTGGATTTGACCCGACCAAGCGGCCGAAGGACCTGTCGGATTCAGCGCTGCTTGATCTGGTGCAGAAGCAAACCTTTCGGTATTTCTGGGACTTTGCTCACCCGGTAAGCGGATTATCGCGCGAGCGGAGCAATGTTAGCTATGGATATGGCTCGGAAACCTGTACGATTGGTGGAACCGGTTTTGGTGTGATGAGTGTAATTGTAGCGGCGGAACGCAAATGGATCACCCGGGATACAGCGGCTAAGTTTTTATTAAAGATGGTCAACTTCCTGCTTAAAGCCGAGTCTTATCATGGCGTATTTCCCCATTGGATGAATGGAGAAACGGGGAAGACCATTCCCTTTAGCCGCAAAGATGATGGCGCCGACCTCGTAGAGACCTCTTATCTCTTCCAGGGACTGCTTTGTGCCCGGCAGTATTTTAATACAAGCGACCGGGTAGAAAGGGAACTTCGTCAACGGATACAATGGTTATGGAAGGGGATCGAGTGGAACTGGTTTACCAATAACCAGGAAGTACTTTACTGGCACTGGAGCCCCAACAATGGCTGGGCAATGAATTTTCCCGTACGGGGATTTAATGAGTGCCTGATCATGTATATCCTGGCTTTGTCGGATACCGATCAGTATCCCGTCAGCCCGGATGTATATCACAACGGTTGGGTACAAAGCAGTTTCTTTAATAATGGGAAAGAATTTTATGGCATAAAACTTCCCCTTGGATTTGATTATGGCGGGCCATTGTTCTTTTCGCATTATTCCTTTCTCGGGCTTGATCCGCATGGGTTGAAAGACCGCTATGCTGATTACTGGGAGCAGAACCGCAACCATACCCTGATCAACAGAGAACATTGTATTCGCAACCCCAATGGGTTTAAAGGCTATGGAGCGAATAACTGGGGGCTTACCGCCAGTGATACCTACAATGGGTATGCGGCACATTCACCTACGGAGGACCTGGGGACGATATCCCCGACCGCAGCCCTGAGTGCTTTTCCCTATACACCTGAATACAGCATGCAGGCACTGAAACACTTTTATTTTGACCTGGGCGATAAGCTCTGGTCGGAATACGGATTTATTGATGCTTTTAATGAAACAAAAAATTGGTATGCGAAAAGCCACCTGGCGATTGACCAGGGACCGATCATTGTGATGATTGAAAACCATCGAAGCGGGTTGTTGTGGAAATTATTCATGAGTTGTCCGGAGATAAAAGGTTCGTTGAACCGACTTGGCTTTACGAGTCCTTACTATAAATAATTCCTCTGCGTCTCTGTGTCTCTGTAGTGTAAAAAAACCACAGAGGCACAGAGACACAGAGAAAAAACAAGGTTATGATTAAAAGAATAATGTTTTTTGGTTTTTGGCTTTTTGCTACCGTAATTATTAATGCCCAAACCAAATCCCGTTCGCTCACAAAAGGCAAATACGGCGATGGTCCCGATAGCATAGCCCCTGTGGGGGTAATAAAGGGATTGAGTGATGATGCCTTGCTGGAAACAGTACAACGGCAAACCTTCCGGTTCTTCTGGCATGGGGCGCATCCGGTGAGCGGATTGGCCCTGGAAAGAAGCAATACCGTTTTGGCCGAGCATTACTGGGATTATATCAATGAAGCCTGGGATGAACCCAATTTCAGCAAGACCAAATTTGGCCCGGATGCGGGTGCTATCGGGGGTACCGGATTTGGCATCATGAGCACCATCGTTGCCGTAGAAAGGGGATGGATAGGAAAAGACACTGCGGTGCGCCGGCTGATTCAGATTGCGGATTTTCTGATCAATGCCGATTGTTATCATGGCATTTATCCGCATTTTATGAATGGCCGTACGGGGAAGACCATCAAATTCGATCGGTTGGATGATGGGGCTGATATCGTGGAGACCTCCTATCTCCTGATGGGATTTCTCTGTGCCCGTGAATATTTTAACGGCAACACGCCCCGCGAAGTGTATCTCCGCAAACGCGTTGACCAGATGTGGGGTGCGGCAAACTGGAACTGGCATTCCAATGGCGAAAATAAACTGTACTGGCACTGGAGCCCCAACAATGGGTTTGATATGAACTTCCCGGTATGGGGCTGGAATGAATGTCTCATTACCTATATCATGGCCGCTGCCTCTCCCCGGCATCCCATTTCCAAGGCCGTCTACGATGGTAGCTGGGCTGGGAGTTTTGGTTTCAAAAATGGCAAAGAATATTATGGCATGAAACTTCCCCTGGGGAATTTTGACAAAGGCGGCCCGCTCTTTTTTGTTCAATATACTTTTCAGGGAATTGACCCCAATGGCCTCGTCGATTCACTTGGAATCAATTATTTTGAGCAAGGGAAAAATCATACCCTGATCAACAGGGCCTATTGCATTGAAAACCCCAAACAGTACAAAGGGTATAGTGAAAAAGGATGGGGCCTGACAGCAGGGGATAGTTATAAAGGTTATGTGGCGCATTGTCCCGAGGTAGATTTTGGCGTGATACAACCCACGGCCGCTATTTCCTCCATGCCCTATACGCCCAAAGAAAGTGTGGAGGCTTTGCGGTATTTCTATGAAGAACTCGGTTCTAAGATCTGGAGCAAGTATGGATTTGTGGACGGGTATAGCATTCACCATAACTGGTATGCCAAGAGCCACCTGGCCATCGATCAGGGGCCTATCATTACCATGATCGAGAACCACCGTACACAGATGCTGTGGAAATTATTCATGAAGATCCCGGATGTGCAGAATGGATTGAAGCGGTTAGGGTTTTCCAGTCCGTGGATTAGCAAATAAAACAATATTCACCGCAGAGAACATGAGAACGCTGAGTTGCGCAGAGATATTGTATATTTTTAGTTCTGACTTATTTTAAAAATAAAACTTTATGTTATTTAATTTCTCTGCGTAACTCCGCGTCCTCACGTTCTTAGCGGTAAAAAAAATAAAACACACCCATATGTCCCCAACGATCTCTCGCCAAAAATTTCTTCAGCAAACCGCCATGGCAGGTGCTGCTGTACTCTTGTCTTCCCTCGAGGGTTTTGCCCAGGGAAGGCCCGATAAAAAACTTCGTGTTGCCATCATTGGTTGCGGTAGTGTAAGCGGGCGGTATATTCCCCATTTGCAATCATCACCGCATATTGAGATTGTAAGCCTTTGTGATATCAAACCCGAACGGGCGGTATCACGGAATGAGGAATACAAAGTGGGCGCCCAGGTATATCCACATATCGATGCCATGCTCAAAGGTGTGCCCTTTGATATGATGGTCACCCTGACCGATATGCAGCAACACGGTCAGCTCAACCGCAAGGCCCTGATGGCCGGTAAACATGTATGGAGTGAAAAACCGATGGCCAATACCTATGCCGAAGGTAAAGCCCTGCTTGACCTGGCGCGTAGTAAAAAACTCAAATTGTGGGGAGCCCCCGCTGTGGTGAATAGTCCCCAATTCGCCTTTATGAGTAAATGCATTCAGGAAGGCAAACTCGGCCGTGTATCCAGCGCCCATGGACAGTATGGACATACCGGTCCGGGTTGGAGTGCATTTTTTTATGAGAAAGATGGTGGAAGCATGCCCGATCTCGGGGTGTACAATATCGCCACATTGACCGGGTTACTTGGACCTGCCCGATCGGTGATGTCCATGACCAGTATCGTAAACCCGGAGAGAACCGTGGATGATAAAGGAAAGATCAAGGTAGTGGCGGAGGACAATGCGCATATCCTGATGATGCATGATAAGAATGTGATCAGTCACGTGATGTGTGGATTCTGTTATTTTGATCCCCATGGGCATGTGGGCAAGGATCAGAAACTCCATTCCGTACAGATCTATGGAGATTATGGAAATCTGCGTTTGATCGGATATGATTGGGAAACTAATGGTGTGTATCTCGATGATTCCTGGGACGAGCCTGCCAAAATCCACCAGGTGGATTCAGAAGGATATGTATGGCAGGAAGGGGCGACCAAAGTAGCTGAATCCATTTTAACCGGCATCGAACCCCGGATCAATGTGGAACATACCCTGCATGTATTGGAAGTGATCGAGGCAGCGAGAAAATCGTCAGCGACCGGTACCCGGATCAATCTTAAGAGTAAATTCAAATGGCCCATGGTATAGGCCGGGGTAAAATGCGTATGCAACTTAAGAATAAGAATATCGTCATCATTGGGGGCACTACCGGTATTGGTTTGTCAGCAGCCCGTGCCTTTGCGGCACAGGGTGCGCACCTGGTCGTAGTGGGCAGAAAAGAGGAAAGTGTAAAAGAGGCGCTTGCAGCATTGGGTGCACATGCCAAAGGATTAGCCGCTGATGCTACCCATTCCGATACGGCTGAACAAGCCATCGCGCTTTGCGAACAAAGCTTTGGCGGGTTTGACGGACTCTATCATGTGGCCGGAGGAAGTGGCCGCAAAATGGGGGACGGACCTTTGCATGAACTGACGCTGGAAGGCTGGAACAAAACCCTTGAGTTGAACCTCACCTCCCTTATGTTATCAAACCAGGCGGCGGTACGTGCCTTTTTGCAACAAGGACGTGGAGGAACGATCCTCAATATGGGATCGGTTCTGGGATATTCGCCTTCCCCCCAGTTTTTTTCAACGCATGCTTATGCGGCGGCCAAATCGGCCATCATTGGATTTAGTAAATCCATTGCGGCCTATTATGCCCATCAAAATATCCGGGTGAATGTGATTGCTCCGGCATTGGTGGAAACACCGATGGCGCAGCGGGCAGCCAATGATGAAGCGATATTGGATTTTATAAAAAATAAACAACCCCTCGATGGAGGACGCATCGGACAACCAGAGGACCTGGATGGATTGGCGGTGTATTTTATGAGTGAGTATTCAAAGTTTACAACAGGTCAGGTGGTGGCGGTGGATGGAGGGTGGGGGATTGGGGGGTGAATGGTGAATGGTGAATAGTGAATGGTGAGTGGTGAATAGTGAATGGTGAATGGTGAATTGTGAGTAAAGAAATATTTATCTGGAATAGGACATTTCAAATTCACTATTCACTATTCACTATTCACAATTCACCTTAACACAAGATTACTATATGCACACAACTATCGGCATAGACTTAGGCGGCACCCGCATCAAAGCGGTGGTCATTGATCAGGAGGGAAAGCTCCTGCATCAGCGCTATGCCGAAACACGTGATGGAGCGGATGCAGTGTGGAAGCAGGTGGTAAAGGAAACAGTAGCAGAATTAAAAGCCGTAGTAGGTGAAAAGGATATACCCGTTGGGATCTCCGCGCCAGGACTGCCCAATGCCGACAATACGGCTATCGCGCATATGCCCGGACGTATGGATGGGTTGGAAGGATTTAACTGGAGCCAACACCTCCAATCACCTGCGTGGGTATTGAATGATGCCGTAGCCGCTATGATGGCCGAGGCGGGTTTTGGAGTGGCCAAGGGAAGAAAGCATGTGGTGATGCTGACCCTGGGAACAGGCGTTGGTGGCGCCATTTTGATTGATGGCCGTCCTTACCAGGGTGCATTTGGCAAAGCCGGACATATTGGGCATATGGTTATTGATGACGAAGGAGATTGTGATGTAACGGGTATGCCCGGGAGTCTGGAAGATTGTATCGGTAATTGCACCGTAGAGAAAAGAAGTAAGGGAAAATTTAGTTCTACCGCACAATTGGTGGAAGCCTATCGGGCCGGAGATGAGTGGGCAAAAGAAGTGTGGTTGCGGTCGATCAAACAACTGGCGATCGGATTGGCCTCGGTGACCAATATCCTCTCACCCGAGTTGATCGTATTGGGTGGAGGCATCACTACCGCCGGTGCTGATCTTTTTGAACCATTGGAAAAGTTTATGGCCACATACGAGTGGAGGGCCGGAGGACATAAAGCGAGCATTGTGCAAGCGGAATTTGGAGATATGGCCGGTGCGATTGGGGCAGGCTATTTCGCGAATCTTAAGAGCAGTTGAAATATTAACCGCAGAGGCGCAGAGACACAGAGAGGATATATGATTCTCTCTGTGTCTCAAGAGTTAACCTCTATGTCTCTGTTGTTTTAATAATAATTCTATAATGACACCTACAACCAATTATTTAGATCAGTGCGCAAGCATCGTTGACAAAATTCGTGCGCAGCAAGAAAGTCTATTGCAGGCCGCCAGGTGGTTTGCCGATAGCATACTCGCCGGGCGGGTTGTACACACGTTCGGTTCGGGCCACAGCCGCATCATGGTCGAGGAAATGTGGCCACGGTATGGTTCCTTTCCCGGGTTTAATCCTATAGTAGAGTTGTCGCTTACTTATCACAACAATGTGGTAGGGGCAAATGGACAACGCCAGGCCATGTTCCTGGAGAATGTATCCGGATTGGCGGAACGTATCCTGCGAAATTTTTCTTTAGATGAAAAAGATTGCGCCCTGGTGGTCTCTTCCAGTGGGTGCAATATTGTACCAGTTGAAATAGCTGAATTGTTTCAGCAAAAAAAGATCAAGGTCGTGGCCCTGGTCACCACCGATCATTTGAAAACCAGTACCAGCAAAAGAAAAGATGGAAAGAAGCTGAATGATTTTGCCAATCTCGTACTTGATACAGGGGCACCATCCGGTGATTCCATGGTATATGTAGATGGATTGGAAACACCGGTATCACCGGGGTCTACCGTAGGTGGCGCCATGATCGTGAATTGCATCAAGGCTGAAGTGGCGCGTTTGCTTACGGCCGCCGGTCAGCCACCTAAAGTGCTTACCGCTGCATCGGTGGTAGGTGCAGAGAAGGCAACGGCGTTGTTTGAGGCGGCGTATGATGAGCACGGAAGACGGCTTGGCCAGCTATTAGCTATTAGCTATTAGCTATTAGCTTTCAATTTGAGTGACATTGAAGTTATGATTTTGAAATGAACAATAAAGACAGTTTTGAATTCTAAAATATATTTTAGTAATCTAAATAACTAGTGGCTAAATGCTAACAGCTAACAGCTAATAGCTGTTAGCTAAAAGCAAACAGCCCCTTCCTAAAACCAAAAGCACCCCCATGCACCCCATTCGCACCACAGTAGTAGGTTCCTACCCCTTTCCCGGCTGGCTTGAGTTTGGCTCCCGGAATATGAATCAATTTGGCGCAGCCGATATTGAAGAAATGATCGAAGATGCGGTCATCGCCGCAATCCATGATCAGGTAACCGCCGGACTTGATGTCATCACCGATGGGGAGCAAACCCGTCTTGATTTCAATCTTTCCTTTTACGGATATATTGAGAATATTGAAAACAACGAGACCGAGACCCGCAAGTTTGGTCCGCCTGCACACGACCAGCGTGGAAAGAACAATATTACCGGTGAACTAAAGGCACCGAACGGACTGGGTGCAGTGAAAGAATATTTACGGTTAAAAAAATTAGCCCCTGCCGGTCCGGTCCTCAAGGCCAGTATCCCAGGGCCTTATACCCTGAGCGGACGTTTATTACCCAATGATAAATACAAGACCCGCTTTGATATCACCGAGGCCTTATTGCCCATCATCAGCAAAGAGCTGGAAGCACTGGTGGCGGCAGGTTGCACCGAGATCACGGTAGATGAACCTTCAATGAGTTGTTATGCGTACAAAGAAGATACCAAACGGTTTGTGGACATTTTCAACCGCACTGTAAAACCCATTGTAGGAAAATGCAATCTCAGTACGCATTTATGCTTTGGTAATTTCAAAGGCCGACCTGTAGGATACCGCAGCATCAAACCCATGTTGCCCGATTTTCTGGATATGACGGTGGATGAGATACATATTGAAATGGCCAACCGTGAATTTGCCGAGATCGAATTACTTCAACCCTTTGCCGAAAAAATGCATGTGGCCGTAGGGGTGATCGATGTAAAGAACTACTATATAGAGACAGTGGAGGATGTGGTGGAGCGGATCAAACGTTGTTTGAAATATGTTCCGGCGGAAAAATTAAGTGTCGCCCCCGATTGTGGGTTAAGTCAAACCGCCCGTTGGGCCGCGCGCAAGAAATTGATCAATATGGTTGCCGGCGCGAAACAAGTTCGGGAAGGCTTGTGATCGTAAGCCTCCAGCCGTTAGCCATTAGCTTTTAGCTGCTAATCGCTAATACCTAATAGCCAAAAGCTTAATAATTATGCAACTCGAAGTTTACCATAACCACGAAGAGCAATCCAACTCCGCGGCTGAGTTGATGATCGAAACCATCATTAACAAACCCAATGCGGTGATCACGTTGGCTACCGGCGATTCACCCAAACTTGCCTATCAGTTATTTGTGGAGAAGGTGATCGATCAGGGGGTGGATATCAGCCAGGTATTCTTTACCGGATTGGATGAATGGGTGGATGTAGCTCCCACCAATCCCGGTAGTTGCTATTTTTTCCTGCACCAGTATATTTTTTCGCCGTTGAAACTGTCAGCGTCACAATACCATCTCTTCAAGTCTGCCGGCGAAACAGCCGGGGCTGACTGTCAGCAAATGAATCAAGTGCTCTCCGCCAAAGGCGGAATAGACCTGATGGTGGTCGGCGTAGGAATGAATGGCCATATTGGGTTTAATGAACCTAGGGCCTCCCTGGAGAACGAAGCGCATGTGGCTCAGCTTGAGCCCGTGACGCTGCAGGTAGGACAAAAGTATTTTGATGGTAAGACGCCTATACAAAAAGGGATGACCCTGGGATTGAAACAGGTGATGGGTGCCCGAACCTTATTGGCCATGGCCAATGGAGAAAAAAAGGCCAGTATCATACAAACAGCGCTGGAAGGAACGATCAGTAACCTGGTGCCGATCAGTTTGATCAGGCAACATACGGATGGCATCGTCATGCTCGATGAGGCAGCAGCCTCTTTACTCAAAAATTGATTGGCAATGAACCTCATCAAAGCGGAAAGAAAAAATGAAGAACTCCTGGCCTCTGTGGAAGCCCACCGGGCGGAGCCTGAAGGTTTTCAGCTTTGGTGGCTGGGGCAGAGCGGGTATCTGGTGCAGTGGCAGGGTAAAAAGTTCCTGCTGGATCCCTATCTCTCCGATTCGCTTACAAAGAAATACCTGCAAACCGATAAGCCCCACACCCGGATGAGTGAATTAGTGATCGATCCTGCGGCGTTCAGGGACATTCTGTTTGTCACTTCCAGTCATAATCATACCGATCATTTGGATGCGGAGACCCTGGTCCCCATTCTCAATAATAACCCGGACATCCGGTTTATCATCCCCGAAGCAAACAGGGCATTTGTTGCGGAACGCGTAGGCTCTACGCCTGGTTTTCCGGCTGGACTCAATGAAAAACAGTCACTGGAGATTGAAGGATTCCGGATCACAGGTGTGCCGGCCAAACACAATGAAGTGGATCGCGATGAGCAAGGGAATTGCCGGTATATGGGATATGTCATTCAATTTGGGGGTTACAGCATCTACCACAGTGGGGACACCCTCTGGCTGGATGACATTATTGATCAGGTAAGGCCTTTTTCGGTTGACCTGGCCCTGTTGCCCATCAATGGAAATGACCCGGCCCGTAAGGTAGCGGGCAACCTGAACGTAAAAGAAGCTGCAGAAATGGGGAAGGCTTTAGGGGCAACAACTGTTATTCCTTGTCATTATGATATGTTCACCTTCAATACGGCCGATGTGAAGGATTTTGTGAAAGCAGCAACCGATCTGGGGCAGGGGCATACCGTACTTTCCGGCGGCGGATTATTCACCTTTAAAAAATAATGCCTGTGCAAACAAAAGCTACAATTACAACCCAGGGTCATGCACCCACCGTGATAGCGCTGGTGCGAATCCTAATTGGTGCGATGATGGCGGTACATGGCAGCGAAGTATTTGACGCGGAAAAGATGGATATGTATGCTGGTTGGTTCACCGACAAGCAGTATCCCTATCCATCGGCCTGGGCCTATGCCGGTAAGATCGCCGAGCTGGTGGCAGGTATTGGGTTTGTGTTGGGATTTATGTTTCGCTGGGCTTGTGTAATTGCGGCTATGGCCTTTTTGGGGATCATTTTTTTATTGGGAGATAAAGGGAAGATCTTTCATGGCGACCAGCATCCGTTTTTGTTTGTGGTGTTTTGTGTATTGTATTGGTTTTTGGGTGCGGGTAAATGGAGTGTAGATAAGTAAAAAAAATATAAGATGTATAAGCGCGTTGCGATTCTGTTAGGTTGTATTACGCTATCTGTTTTAGGCTGGGCGCAACAAATTTCGATTGCCGGACAGTGGAAATTCAACATGCAGGATGATCCTTCGTTTTCCCAGGTAAACCTGGATGATAAAAACTGGGCCACGGTTACTGTGCCATCCGGTTGGACCAAACTCGGGGTATTAAAAGAGAGGGCCGTAGGTTGGTATCGCACAAACATCCCGATACCTGAAAATATGGTGGGCAAAGATCTTGTCCTGATCGCCGGCACCATTGATGACGCGGATATTTGTTTTTTTAATGGCCAACAAATTGGCGCCACGGGAAAATTTCCCCCCGGTGATGAATCCGCCTGGGATGTAGAAAGAAAGTACACGATCCCCAAGGCCCTTGTAAAAAAGGATAACCTGCTGGCTATTCGGGTGTATAACGGCGTGGGTGATGGAGGGCTTTATGGTGGTCGGGTTATGATCATGACCAAGGCCGCCTATGATCAACAGGTAGCCGAGCAGATCAAAAGCAAGAAATCGTATTATCAACTCACGAGTTCCAATGGCCTGATCGCTGCAGTATATAATGAACAGACAGGCCATATCGAAAACTTCTTCCCGCATATTTTTTCCTATTATGATTCAGGCCAGGTGGTACAGGCCGTAGCCCGGGAGATCGGCGCTTCAGGTGGAGAAAAACCTTTATCGGTTGGCTATTTATCCAATACCCATGTTATTGATGTCAAATACCCTTCCTATCATATCTATTATTTTGCCTCTTTTACCAAAGCAAATAAGATCCTCTATGCGGTAGTAAAAGGGAAAACGGAAAAAGTAAAGGCGCTCCGGTTTCAGTTTACTACAGGTGCCGGCACGATATCGATGAAGGAACAAAGCAAAACCTTGAACGGACAAACCACCCGGTACCTATTGTTTGGATTCTCCGATACGCTTCATGATATGCCGGATATGGACCACGCTCTTACCGATCTGCCCACTGTGGAAGCAGAAGCCGGGTACATGAAGAAAGTATTTGCGCGCTGCGTATATCCAAAAGGGTTGACACCGCTGGAGAAGAACGTATTTGAGCAAGGTATTTCCATTCTTAAAATGAGTCAGGTGGGGGATAAGGAGATATTCCCACTCTCACAAGGTCAGGTGATGGCTTCCCTTCGTCCGGGTGTATGGGCCATTTGCTGGGTACGCGATGGAACCTTTGCCATTGAGGCCATGAGCAAGGTAGGGATGTATGAAGAAGCCAGGAAAGCCCTGCTTTTTATGTTAAATGCCAAACCCACCGATCAATTCATTCATTATATCCATACCGATGGAAAAGATTATGGCCTGGGTGTGCCGTATATCATTTCCATGACCCGTTATTTTGGCAATGGGCGTGAAGAATGTGATTATACTTCGGATGGGGGCCCTAATATTGAATTGGACGGACTCGGTTTATTTCTCACCGCCTTTTACCACTATGTCAAGCAGAGCGGCGATAGTGCTTTTTTCCGCGCTCATCATGCGGAACTGCAAACCATTGCCCGTGCTATCGCGCATAATATGAATGAGAAGGATATCCTGCGCCGGGATAGTGGTCCCTGGGAGCATCATTTACCTGGGAAAGAATTCATGTGGTCAACCGGCACCTGTGCAAGGGGTTTACAATTACTTGCTTCCCTGGAGCGAACATACGGGTTACCCTATAAAGAAACCAGCGAAACAGCTACCCGTTTGTACCGGGGCATGATGATGAATGCGCTGGTCAATGGAAAATATATCAAGGGTAATGCCACTGAACAATCACCCACCGATCATCATTACTTTGATGCCGCCACCTTTGAATTATTTGCCGGCGGGTTGGTGAGTGACCGTACACTTTTCCTTTCTCATATGGCGGAGTATAACAAACATAACCGGGCGGTTGGCGATCCCAACAGAGGATATATCCGATTCAACAGCAATGACAGTTATGAAAATCAGGAATGGCCCTTTGCCGGGTTGCGTGTAGCGGTGGCGCAAACAAAATTGGGCAGCCGTATTGAAGCAAAGAAACTGATCGATCGCGTGACGATCTATGCCAGCCGAAACCACAATCAGGTGCCGGAGATATTGAGCAATGATATGGGTATCTTTAAAGGGGCTATACCCATGGTGGGATATGGGTCGGGGGCTTATATTTTAGCATTGATCAGTTATTATAATTAAATGAAATTGACCACAGAGAAACAATATACCCTATGCCTCAATGTCTCAGTGGTTGATCAATGAATTTTAATAAAATGTAATGAAAAAAATTCTGTTTTTCTTTCTGTTCAGTATGAGTGCCTTTGTATCCGGAGCGCAACAGAAAACCTATTGCAACCCCATCAATATTGATTATGGCTATTCTCCCATTCCTAATTTCAGCACCTGGGGTCGGCATCGCGCCACTGCCGATCCGGTAGTGGTCACCTTCAAGGGGGATTATTATCTTTTTAGCACCAACCAATGGGGTTATTGGACCAGTCCCGATATGCTTAACTGGACCTTTCATTCCCGCAAATTTCTCCGGCCCTGGAATAAAGCATATGATGAACTCTGTGCCCCTGCCGTCGGCATCATTGGCGATACCATGATCGTGTTTGGTTCTACCTATACCCGCCAGTTTAGTATCTGGATGAGTACCAACCCCAAGGCGAATGAATGGAAACCACTGGTGGATTCCTTTGAGATAGGAGGTTGGGACCCCAGTTTCTTTACCGATGACGATGGACGTTTATACATGTACAACGGAAGCAGCAACCGTTTTCCCATGTATGGCATTGAGCTCAACCGGAAGACCATGGACCCCATCGGTACCCGCGAAGAAATGTACCTACTGGAACCCTGGCGTTTTGGCTGGCAACGCTTTGGCGAACATATGGACAATACTTTCCTCGATCCTTTTATCGAAGGATCACACATGACCAAATACAAGGATAAGTATTACCTGCAGTATGGTGCGCCCGGGACTGAGTTCAGCGGCTATGCCGATGGTTTGATTATCGGAAAAAGTCCATTGGGACCCTTTGAAGCCCAGTCGGACCCCCTAAGCATGAAACTCGGTGGGTTTGTCAGAGGTGCCGGACATGGCGCTACCTTTCAGGACCTCTATGGTCAGTACTGGCATATCTCCACCACAGTGATTTCTGTTAAAAACACCTTTGAGCGCCGCCTCGGTATCTGGCCTACCGGATTTGATAAAGATGACCAGATGTTTTGCAATACTACATTTGGTGACTACCCACATTTTATACCCGGACCAGGTTTTAAAGGAAATAATTATGGTCATGAAGGACATTCCGAATACTTTACCGGATGGATGCTCCTGAACTATAATAAACCCGTACAGGTATCTTCCACACTTGGAAATTATGTGTCCAATCATGCGGTGGATGAACTGGCCAAAACCTACTGGAGCGCCAAAACAGGAAACAAAGGTGAATGGATTCAAACCGATCTGGGCAATGTATCCACCGTCAATGCCATCCAACTGAACTACGCCGATCAGGATGTGAGTTTTCCCAAAGAAATGGATACGATCTTTTTAGGTAAATCACTCGGCCTTTATCATCAGTACAAACTCTATTCCTCGCTGGATGGAAAGAAATGGACCTTATTGGTGGATAAGAGTCAGAACAAAACCGATGTGCCTCATGATTACGTAGAATTGACCAAACCTGTACAGGCCCGTTATATCAAACTGGAGAATATTCAAATGCCTACCGGCAAATTTGCCATCAGTGGGTTTCGCGTATTTGGAAATGGCAATGGGGCCAAACCGGATAAGGTGGAAGGCTTTATCGTACTCCGCACCCAAAAGGACAAACGAAGCGCCTTTATCAAGTGGAAACCGGTGGACAATGCCTTTGCTTATAATATTTATTACGGAACCGCTCCCGATAAACTCTATACCAGCATCATGGTACATGCCAACAATGAATATTGGATGAAGAGCATGGACCTGTTGAAACCTTATTATTTCAGTATCGAGGCAGTAAATGAGAATGGGACGAGTGAAAGGACGGAGGTGATGAAGGTGGAGTAGGGGGGGCGTGAGGAGTGAGGAGTGAGGCGTGAGACGTGAGGCGTGAGAGGTGAGGGGTGAGGCGTGAGAGGTGAATAGTGAATAGTGAATTGTTAATCTATAGATTTTATTTTAAAATAATGATGCAGGTAGTATGAAAAAATTGGTGTTTTTCTTTTGGGTGGTTCTACTTTCTTCTATAGCGCATGGGCAGGAGCCGTTTCCGTATTGGAACGATATTCAGCAATTCAAGAAAGCGGATAGTGTTTCCTTTCCGGCAAAGAAGCAGATTCTGTTCATTGGCAGTTCTTCTTTTACCTTATGGAAGGATGCGCAGGATTATTTTCCCGGCAAACCCATCCTGAACCGGGCTTTTGGCGGATCCACCCTGGTTGACCTGACCCGGTACCGGTACGAGGTGATCTTTCCCTATCAACCCAAACAGATCGTGATGTATTGTGGGGAGAACGATTTTGCAGCCAGTGATACGGTGACGGTGGAGACTGTAGTGGGGAGATTCAAGGCGCTTTTTGACCTGATCCGCGCCCGCTATCCCCAGGTGCCCTTTCTCTATGTTTCCATGAAACCGAGTCCCTCCCGGGCCCACCTGATGGCCAAATACAAGTCAGCCAACGACCAGATAAAATCATATTTGAGTGTACAAAAAAATACTTCCTTTGCCGATGTATATAGTGCTATGTTAAAAGCAGATGGCAGTCCGATGGAAGATATTTTTGTCGGAGACCGGCTGCACATGAATGCCAAAGGCTATGCTATCTGGAAAGGAATATTGAACCCTTTACTTATTAAATAACATACATGAGATCACTTGCCCGATTCGCCTGCCTGCCTTTTCTGGGGCTTCTGCTCTATTCCTGCCAGGAAGAAAAGGCGCCTGTTACCAGGATCGCATTTGGTTCCTGTGGACATGAGGACGAACCTCAGCCTGTGTTGGCCCTCGCAGCGGAACAGAAACCGGATGCCTTTATTTTCCTGGGTGACAACATTTATGGCGATACGGATGAAATGGATACCCTGCGGGCCAAGTACAACCGGCTGGCGGCTAAACCAGAATTTCAATTGCTACGCAACAGCACCAAATTATTTGCTACCTGGGATGATCACGATTTTGGCCGTAATGATGCCGGCAAGCACTATCCGTTCAAGGCACAATCCAAAGAGATCTTTCTTTCCTTTTTCCGTGAACCGGAGAACAGTCCCCGCCGGCAACATGAGGGTATTTATCATACCGAATACCTGAGAACAGGAGATAAGACCATCCAGTTATTATTGCTGGATGTGCGCACTTTCAGGAATGACCTTTTATTATATGACAGCAGCGCCAAATTGCCACGTGGGCATTATTTCTACCGACCCGACTATATTCCGCATACCAGCACAGATAGCACACTTTTAGGCGAAGCCCAATGGAAATGGCTGGAAGAAGAATTAAAGAAACCCGCCGACCTGCGCCTCGTGTGCAGCGGATCCCAATTCAGCATTGAGTACAACGGCTATGAGGCCTGGGCCAATTTTCCGCATGAACAAAAGCGCATGCTCGACCTCATCAAGTCCACCCAGGCCAATGGTGTCATCTTTTTGACAGGTGATGTACATTATGCCGAGATATCCAGATTGAAAGTGCCGGATGGCTATCCCATCTATGATGTTACCGCCAGTGGTATCACCTCTACCTGGGATTTTGCTACGCTAAATGAAAACCGGATCGAAGGTCCGATCATGGACAATCATTTTGGTTTACTGACGGTAGAATGGAAGAAGGACCCCGAGATCAAAATGGAGATCATTGATAAATATAAGAACCAGCGGATCGAATACACGATCCATCAGAGTGATATACGTTTTAATAAATAATCGTTTAAACATAAGCAGATGAAAAAAGCAGTCCTTTTCTTTTTGGCCTTTGTATTGATCAGCGGCCAGCGCGTAATGGCCCAGTCGGCCACTGATGCCAAAATGAAAACCTTCATCGATGCCCTGATGAAGAAGATGACCCTTGACGAAAAGATCGGTCAGCTCAACCTTCCCGGTAGTGGAGATATTGTAACAGGCCAGGCTCAGAGCTCTGATATTGGTCGTAAGATCAGAGAAGGTAAAGTGGGTGGACTTTTTAATATCAAGTCAGCCGCCAAGATCCGCGATGTACAAAAAGTTGCGGTAGAAGAATCCCGCTTAAAGATCCCCCTGATCTTTGGTATGGATGTGATCCATGGATATGAAACAGTGTTTCCTATTCCCCTGGGTTTAGGCGCCACCTGGGATATGAACCTGGTTGAGCGCAGTGCACGAATTGCCGCCATTGAAGCCAGTGCAGATGGCATCAACTGGACCTTCTCCCCGATGGTGGATATTTCCCGCGACCCACGCTGGGGTCGTACCGCAGAAGGCGCCGGTGAGGATGCCTATCTCGGATCACAGATCGCCGCGGCCATGGTTAAAGGGTATCAGGGTTCAGACCTGTCAAAGAACAATACCATCATGAGTTGTGTAAAACACTATGCGTTGTATGGTGCCGGTGAAGCCGGTCGCGATTACAACACGGTTGACATGAGCCGTATCCGGATGTACAATGAGTATTTTCCTCCCTATCAGGCAGCCGTTAAAGCCGGGGTGGGTTCGGTAATGGCGAGTTTCAATGAAATTGACGGAGTTCCTGCCACCGGGAATAAATGGCTGCTTACGGATGTATTGAGAAAACAATGGGGTTTCAACGGATTTGTCGTGACCGATTATACAGGCATCAATGAAATGGTAGACCATGGTATTGGTGACCTGAAAACTGTATCTGCCCGCGCCTTGATGGCCGGTATTGATATGGATATGGTGGGCGAAGGATTGTTGACCACCACCAAGCAATCGCTGAAAGAAGGAAAAGTGACCCTGGCCCAGATCGATCTGGCCTGCCGTCGCATTCTGGAAGCCAAATACAAACTGGGATTGTTTCAGGATCCGTATAAATATTGTGATGATACCCGTGCTAAAACCGAGATCTTCACCGATGCACACCGTAAGGAAGCCCGTAGCATTGCCGCCCAGAGTTTTGTGTTGCTTCGCAACCAGGGCAATATTCTTCCCCTTAAAAAATCTGGCACTATTGCATTGGTAGGACCTCTGGCCGACAGCAAAGAAAATATGCCCGGTACCTGGAGTGTAGCCGCCAATTTTTCCAAAGCCACGTCCGTTCTGGCGGGTTTGAAAGAAGTGGTAGGGGATAAGGTCAATATACTTTATGCCAAAGGCTCCAACCTGGATCATGATCCCAAGTTTGAAGAAAGAGCGGGTATGTTTGGTAAAAACCTCCAACGTGATAACCGTCCGGCTGAAGAGATCATCAAAGAAGCACTTGATGTGGCTGCCAAAGCCGATGTGATCGTTGCCGCACTGGGTGAAGCATCTGAAATGAGTGGTGAGAGCAGCAGCCGTAGCAATATTGAAATCCCCGAATCACAACGCCAACTGTTAATGGCCTTATTAAAAACCGGTAAACCGGTGGTGCTTGTATTGTTCACCGGTCGCCCTCTCGCCATCAAATGGGAATCGGAAAATGTACCGGCTATTTTAAACGTATGGTTCCCCGGTAGCGAAGCAGGGTATGCCATTGCCGATGTATTGTTTGGCGATGTAAACCCTTCGGGAAAATTGAATATGACCTTTCCGCAGAATGTAGGGCAGGTTCCTATTTTTTATAATCATAAAAATACCGGTCGTCCACTTGCTGAAGGGGGCTGGTTTTCCAAATTCCGTTCCAATTACCTGGATGTTTCCAATGATCCCGTATATCCTTTTGGATACGGACTTAGCTATACACAATTTACCTATAGTGATGTTACGGTAAGCAGCGCCAACCTGAAAGGCAATCAGAAGCTGACAGCCAGTGTAACGGTCACCAATAGTGGCAAATTGGATGGAAAAGAGGTGGTGCAACTTTATATCCGCGATGTGGTAGGTTCTGTGACTCGGCCCGTGAAAGAATTAAAAGGATTCCAAAAGATCGAGTTGAAGGCAGGAGAGAGTAAGACAGTTACGTTTACCATTACTCCGGAAGACTTGAAGTTCTACAATTATGTTTTAAAATATGATTGGGAGCCGGGTGAGTTTCAGATCATGATTGGTGGGAATTCGAAAGAGGTGAAGATGAAGAGTGTGAATTGGGTGAAATAAAAATATCTAAGAAGATTAACCACAGAGGCGCAGAGACACAGAGAATTTTGAGGACCCATTCATTGCTATCAGGGATGATATGGATCAACTGAAAAACCAACTCTGTTTCTCTGTGCCTCTGTGGTTTTAAAACATTAGCACAATGGTAAAATGTATTTTAGTCATTTCTGTAGCATGTCTTCCTTTTGTGGGCCTTGCGCAAACCAAGACCATTGACCAAAAAGTAGATTCTGTCCTTAAGTTGATGACCCTCGAAGAAAAGGTAGGACAGATGAACCAGTACAATGGTCCCTGGGGAGCAACGGGTCCGCTGACGAATGACGATAAACTCCTTGATCAGGTAAAAGAAGGCAAGGTAGGTTCCATGCTCAATGTAACAGGTGCCAAACGTACCCGTGAGTTGCAGGAACTGGCGCTCAAATCCAGATTAAAGATCCCCTTGCTTTTTGGACAGGATGTGGTGCATGGCTACCGAACTATTTTTCCTTTACCCATTGCTGAAGCCGCCAGTTGGGACCTGGCTGCTATGGAGCGTTCGGCCCGTATAGCAGCCATTGAGTCAAGCGCAGCGGGTGTTCATTGGACCTTTGCCCCCATGGTAGATATTGCCCGTGATCCCAGATGGGGACGGGTAATGGAAGGCGCCGGGGAAGATCCCTGGCTGGGATCAAAGATCGCGGTGGCGAGGGTAAAAGGGTTTCAGGGGAAAGGCTTTGGTCATACCGATGCGGTAATGGCCTGCGCCAAACATTTTGCCGCCTATGGAGCGGCTGTTGGGGGACGCGATTACAATAGCGTGGACATGAGCCTGCGGCAATTACACGAAGTGTATCTCCCTCCCTTTAAGGCGGCTGCTGAAGCAGGGGTGGCCACCTATATGAATTCATTCAATGATATCAACGGCATACCGGCTTCTGCAAGTAAGTTATTGCAACGGGATATCCTCAAAGGACAATGGAAGTTCAAAGGTTTTGTGGTGAGTGACTGGGGTAGTATCGGGGAAATGATACCGCATGGTTATGCCCGTGATAATGCCCATGCGGCTATACTGGCCTCCAATGCCGGTAGCGATATGGATATGGAAAGCCGGAGTTATATTCAATACCTGGCCAAAGCGGTACGCGAGGGCAAGGTGAAGATAGCAGTGGTGGATGATGCGGTTCGCCGTATTCTGCGGAAGAAGTTTGAGATGGGTTTATTTAATGATCCCTATCGATTTTCCAGTGAAGACCGGGAGAAAGAGCAGTGGAATAATCCCGATCATATTCAGGCGGCCCTTGATATGGCGCGCAAGAGTATTGTGTTATTAAAAAATGAGAATGTACTCCCCTTGGCAAAACAAAGCCATAAGGATAGTGAGATCAGACGGATTGCGATGATCGGGCCCTTTATCAAAGCCAAGAGTGATCATTTAGGTTTCTGGAGTTATGATTGGCCGGATGATAGTACCCGCATTTCTTCCATATGGGAGGCGGTGCAGAAAAAGATCGATGCGCCTGCTACGGAATTACTCTATGCAAAGGGCTGTGGCATCAGTGATAGTTCTACTGCCGGGTTTGCAGAAGCCATTGCCGTGGCACAACGATCAGACGTTATTATCCTAAGTATTGGGGAAGCCCGCGACATGACCGGTGAAGCCAAGAGCCGAAGCAATATTCACCTGCCTGGTGTACAAGAAGAATTGGTCAAAGCCCTGCATGCCACCGGTAAACCCATGGTGGTATTGATCAGTGCCGGTCGTCCGCTTGTATTCAACTGGACCCGTGAGCATGTGCCCGCCATTCTTTATACCTGGTGGCTGGGTACAACAGCGGGTGATGCCATTGCCGATGTATTGTTTGGCGATTATAATCCTTCAGGCAAATTGCCCATGACCTTTCCGCTTTCTGAAGGGCAGATTCCCATTTACTATAATTATTACAATACCGGTCGACCGGCGAAGAATGACAGCGATCGGTTTTATCGTTCTGCCTATACCGATCTTTCTCTTTATCCGGCCTATCCGTTTGGCTATGGATTGAGTTATACAAAGTTTGCGTACAGCGAAATTAAACTCAGCGCCCCTTCCTTTACAAAAACCGGTTCACTTACTGCTACCATCACTGTAACCAATACCGGGAATGTAGCGGGTACCGAAACGGTTCAGCTGTATATCCGTGACCTGGTGGGTTCGGTGGTACGTCCGGTGAAGGAATTAAAAGGGTTTCAGCAAATACATCTTCAGCCTGGTGAATCACGCGAAGTGAAGTTTACCATTACCGAAAAGGACCTTCGTTTTTACGATGATCAATTGCGGTATATTTCTGAGCCCGGGGAGTTTACCTTGTTTATCGGAACAGATTCACGGAATGTGAAGGAGGTGGGGTTCGGCATGAAGTAGGGGGTGAGAGACGTGAGGCGTGAAGCGTGAGACGTTTTTCTTTTTTTGTGATATATTTTTCCTTACATTTGCCCCAGCGTAAAGACAAACAGAAGGGAACGGATTCGTTCCCTTCTTCTTTTCCCGGAACTATGACTTTGGACGAACAAATAAAGACTTTAGAGACAATGGTGGGTGAGCTGATCGGCTCCGAAGCGGATCTTTTTCTGGTCAGCGTACGTATTAAGCCCACTAATAATGTGAGAGTCTATATAGATGGAGATCAAGGAGTTGGAATTGGAAGACTGGCATCCATCAACCGCTCGCTCTATAAAAAAGTGGAAGAATCGGGTTTGTTTCCCGGCGATGATTTTTCGCTTGAGGTATCCTCTCCCGGTGTGGATGAACCCCTCAAAATGTACCGTCAATACACCAAGAATAAGGGGCGGCTGGCCGAAGTGGTGTTGACAGATGGCCGCATTGTGACCGGTAATTTGGTCGAGGTAGGGGAAGACGGGGTGGTTTTGGAGGAGCAGCCGGCTAAAAAGCCCGGAAAAAGCCCCAAGGCCAGCAAGGAGTTGAAACGGCACAGCATTTTATTTTCTGATATAAAAACAACAAAAATTCAAGTTACATTTTAACCTTTTCACGTAAACAGTATGCAGTATGGCAAGTATAAATCTAATTGAGGCATTCCAGGAATTCAAGGATGCGGAAAACATCGATCGCCCGACGATGATGAAGGTGGTAGAAGACGTATTTAAGACCCTCCTTCGTAAAAAATACGGGAGCGATGAGAATTTCGACGTCATTGTAAACGCCGAGCAAGGTGACCTGGAGATCATGCGCCGCCGGACCATTGTAGAAGATGGACAAGTGGAAGACCCCCTGGCACAGATCGCCTATACGGATGCTGTGAAAATTGAGCCTGACTTTGAGGTAGGTGAGGAATTATATGAAGAGGTGGATATGTATGATTTTGGACGTCGCGCGATCCTGGCCGCCAAGCAGACCCTGGCCAGCCGTATCAGCGATCTGAAAAAGAATGCACTGGCTAAAAAATATGGTGAACGTGTGGGTGAGATCATCAGCGCAGAGGTTTACCAGGTTTGGAAAAAAGAGATCCTCCTGCTGGATGAGGAAGGCAATGAATTGATCCTTCCCAAGAGCGAACAGATCCCTCAGGATTATTTCAAAAAAGGGGAGAGCATTCGTGCCGTGGTGAAGAAAGTGGATATGAAGAACAACAGCCCGGTGATCATCCTTTCCCGCACCTCCCCCGAATTCCTGGCTAAACTGCTGGAGATCGAGGTGCCTGAGATCTTTGACGGCCTGATCGTCATTAAGAAGATCGTTCGCGATCCGGGAGAGCGTGCCAAAGTAGCCGTGGAATCATACGATGACCGTATCGACCCCGTAGGTGCCTGCGTGGGTATGAAAGGGAGCCGTATCCATGGTATTGTACGTGAATTGAAGAATGAGAATATCGACGTTATCAACTGGACCAATAATATTCAGCTTCTGATCCAGCGTTCGCTTACACCGGCCAAGATCACCAGCATGGACCTCGACAATGAGGGCAAACATGCCAATGTGTATCTGAAGCCTGACCAGGTATCCCTGGCCATCGGTCGCCGCGGGGTGAATATCAAGCTGGCCTGCGAACTCACCGGATATGAACTGGATGTGTTCCGCGATAATGAAGGCGAAGTAGAAGAATTTGATATCGACCTCGATGAATTTAGCGATGAGATCGAAACATGGGTTATTGACGAGTTCAAACGTGTGGGTTGTGATACCGCGCGCAGCGTACTCGATCTGACCATGGAAGAACTGGAAAGAAGAACCGACCTTGAGCGTGAAACGATTGAGGAAGTTCGCAAAGTATTGAAAGAAGAATTTGATAAAGAATAAGCCTATGTAGTATTTAGCAGGCTTCATCTTTGATAAACAAAAAATTGGAATGGCAGAAACAACAACACCCAGGTTAATGGCCGCGGCCAAAGAGTTCAACATCGGTAAGGACACGCTGGTGGACTTTTTGGTGGGGAAGGGATTTGACAAAAATGAACTGAAGCCTACCGCTAAACTCACGGAGGACATGTACCGTGCTTTGCAGCAAGAGTTTCAAAGCGACAAGGTTGCCAAACTGAAGAGCGATCAGATCGATCTTCCAAAGGGCAGCAGTGCCGAAGGCCGGAAGAAGCGCGAGGAAGAAGATCTCTCGATCAAGAAGGAAGAGGCGAAACCCGTCAAAGAGAAGAAAGTAGCAGAGCCTGTGGTGGAGAAGCCCGTGGAGATTGTAGAAGAGAAACCGGTAGAGAAGGTAGAACCACAACCCGAAGTGAAGATCGAAGAGCCTCCGGTAAAGAAAGAAGTAGTGAAGGCAGAGGCCGAAAGCATTGAAGGGCCTAAAGTGGTGGACAAGATCGATCTTTCAACGATCGATTCCTCTACCCGTCCCAAGAAAGGGATCAAAAAGAAAGAAGAAGAAAAACCCGAGAAGCCTGTTACGAAGAAGAAGATTGAGAAAGTGGAGCCGGTGGCAGAAAAGCCGGTTGAGAAAGAAGAGCCTGTTGTTGAGCAACCTCCTGTAGTAGAAAATATCCGCGCGCAAAAGATCGAAGGTCCCAAAGTATTGGGTAAGATCGATCTGCCGGTGGACAGCGATACACGTCCGAAGAAAGACGAAAAACGCAAACGCAAGCGTATCCCCATTGAGAAGAAAGATGAAGGGAAGAAAGACGAAGGCCAGGACCGTAAAGATGGTCGTTTTGGCCGCACCGGGGTGGATAACAAAGGCGGTGCAAGACCCGGACAACATGGTGGTGGTGGCGCTACTTCTGGTGGTCGCCGTGACCGTCGCCGTGAAGTAAAAGAGATCGACGAAAAAGAGATTCAGGAAAAAATCAAGCAGACCCAGGCTAAACTGGCCGGTGCCGGTGGGCGTGGCAAGAGCTTGAAAGCAAAATACCGCAAAGCGAAGCGTGAGGAAATGGCTGAGTCCATGGGAGAAATGGAGGATGATCATCGCCTGCAGGTGACGGAGTTCATCAGCGTGAGCGAATTGGCCAACCTGATGGATGTAAGCTTTGCCGAAGTGATCAGCAAGTGTATGGGACTGGGTATCATGGTATCCATCAACCAGCGACTGGATGCGGAAGTGATCGAACTGGTTGCCGGAGAGTTTGGCTTCCAGGTCGAGTTCATTGATATGGAGAAACAAATGGAAATGGAGGAGGACGATGAGGAGGATACAGAAGATGAACTCCAGTTCCGTTCCCCGATCGTGACCATCATGGGTCACGTTGACCATGGTAAGACCTCCTTACTTGACTATATCCGGAGTGCCAATGTGGTTGCCGGTGAGGCCGGAGGTATCACCCAGCACATTGGGGCCTATCAGGTTAAATTGCCCAATGGAAAAGAGATCACCTTCCTTGATACGCCCGGTCACGAGGCCTTTACGGCGATGCGTGCACGTGGTGCGAAAGTGACGGATATTGCGGTGATCGTAGTAGCAGCCGATGATGCGGTGATGCCCCAAACCCGTGAGGCCATCAGCCACGCGCAGGCGGCAGGTGTTCCCATGATCTTTGCCGTGAACAAGATCGATAAGGATGGCGCTAATCCACAAAAGATATATGAACAGCTCTCCGGCATGAACATTCTTGTAGAAGAATGGGGTGGTAAATTCCAAAGCCAGGAACTTTCAGCCAAGAAAGGATTGAACGTTGATCTATTATTGGAAAAAATATTGCTGGAAGCCGAAATGCTCGACCTGAAGGCTAATCCTGACCGTGAAGCCAGTGGTACGATCATTGAAGCCACGCTGGACAAAGGCCGTGGTTATGTGGCCACCCTCCTGGTACAGAATGGTACATTGGAAGTTGGTGACCTCATCGTTTCCGGTCAGTATTACGGCCGCGTAAAAGCCATGTTCAATGAGCGTAATAAAAAACTTGATGTGGCAGGCCCATCGGCCCCGGCACTGATCCTGGGTCTGAATGGTGCCCCACAGGCCGGTGAGAAATTCAAAGTGTACGAAGACGAGGCCGAGGCCAAAGAAGTGGCCAACCGCCGGGCGCAGATCCTGCGTGAGCAGGGTATGCGGACCAAGAAACATATCACCCTGGATGAGATCGGTCGCCGCCTGGCCCTGGGTAATTTCAAAGAATTGAACGTGATCATCAAAGGTGACGTGGACGGTTCTGTGGAAGCCCTGAGTGATAGCTTGCAGAAATTGAGCACCGAAGAGATCGTGGTAAAAGTGATCCATAAGGCCGTTGGTCAGATCAACGAAACCGATGTGACCCTTGCCAACGCCTCCGATGCCATCATCCTTGGATTTAACGTAAGACCTTCTCTGCAAGCGGCCCGACTGGCCGATCAGGAAGCCATTGAGATCAAGACCTATTCGGTAATCTATAACGCCATCGAAGAGATCAAGAGCGCGATGGAAGGGATGTTGGAACCTACCGTCAAAGAAAAGATCGTGGCCAATGTGGAAATACGCGAAGTGTTCAAATTCGACAAGGCCGTGGTGGCCGGTTGTTTTGTACGCGATGGAAAGATCAAACGCGATTCCAAGGTCCGCCTGATCCGCGATGGTATCGTGGTCTACCCCATTGGCGAAGGCGCCAGCGCCGAACTCGCTTCTCTCAAGCGCTTTAAAGATGATGTGAAAGAAGTGCTGTCAGGTATGGAATGTGGTTTGACCATCAAGAACTACCATGACGTGAAAGTAGGTGATGTGGTGGAAGCGTATGAGGAGGAGGAAGTGAAAAGAACTTTGTAATATAAGAATAGTGAGGAGTGAATGGTGAATAGTGAATAGTGAATGGGGATGAGTTATAAGTTTTAGGTGCCTTTAACTTAAGCCCCATAACCTACAAACTGATCCTCATTCACTATTCACCATTCACTATTCACCATAAAACTAATTCTTTGTTAAAAATCCCCCATAAAAGCCTCTCTCGAAAAGCAGGCCTTTACTTTTGATTTTGGTAAAATAGTTGATTCATGAAAAAGACCCTTTTGTTATTGGTTACGGTGTGTGCTGCGCTGGTTTCCTTTTCGCAACAATACAAAGTTGTGGCGGATAAGATACTTGGTGTAGTGGGGGACAGGGTCATCCTGTATTCGGATATTAAGAATACGATCGATGATGCCAAGCGTCAGGGTCGTGAGATTCCTGCCGGTGCGGAATGTTCGATCATGGAGCAGGCGCTTATTTCAAAAGTATTGATGTTGCAGGCGGAAAAGGATTCATTGCCCGTGAGTGATGAAGATGTGGAAGCCGATCTGGACCAGCGGGTACGGATGTTCATCCGCCAATATGGTTCACAGCAGGTGCTGGAAGAGATCGCCGGTAAGACCATTTACCAGATCAAAGACGAGGCCCGCGAATCTGTGCGCGAGAACAAACTGGCGGAGGCCATGCAGCGGAAGATCGTGGAGAACGTGCACATTACACCCAATGAGGTGAAAGCCTATTATGACCGTATTCCCAAGGACAGTCTGCCCTATTTTGAATCCGAACTGGAGATTTGCCAGATCATTCAATACCCCCGGGCGAACCGTGACCTGGAGAAATACATCATTGATGAATTGAATAACTATAAGCGTCAGCTGGAGACCCGAATGGCGATTTTTGAAACACTCGCCCGCCGGTATTCCGAAGATCCGGGAAGTAAGGAACGGGCCGGTGAGTATCAGCTGAACAGAAATGAAAAAGGGGCCTGGGATCCGTCCTTTATGGCCATGGCCTTTCGCCTGAAACCCGGAGAGATCAGCCAGCCCTTTAAATCCAAATTCGGATACCATATCATGCAATTGGTGGAGCGGAATGGGGATGATGCCATTGTGCGTCATATCCTTCGGATTCCAATTCCCACTGATGAAGAGATTAAACAGACCGTCAATAAATTAGATACGATCCGTGCCCGTATCCTTGCCGGCACAAGCAGCTTCTCCGAAGCAGCGATCAAGAATACCGAAGATGAGTCGGCCAAATTTCAGGGTCCCTGTATCCTGGGCCGTGATGGTTCCTCCTTTGTGACCATCGACCAATTGGACAAAGACCTGGTATTGATGCTGAGCAAGATGAAAGTGGGGGAATATTCACAGCCGGTTGTTTATGAGGAGAATGGAAAGAAAGCCGTACGCATTGTTTATTATAAATCACGTACAGAACCGCACGTGCTTAACCTGCGTGACGATTATAGTCGTATCTCACAGGCCGCCTTGGAAGAAAAGAAACAACTCGAGTTGGAAAAATGGCTGATGAAGCGAATTCCCACCTACTATCTCATGATCGCCGAAGACATGAAGGGTTGCGACCAGGTGAAAAAATGGGCCGAAGCTTCAGCCAAAAAAGCGTTTTAAAATTCCTTAACTTCGCCGTTCCTTTACAAGGGGCAAAATAATGAGCGATTCCATCAAGCACGAATGCGGCTTGGCATTCATTCGATTACGTAAGTCCTTCCCATACTATAAGCAAAAGTATGGCACCGTAACCTGGGGCCTGAACAAGCTCTACCTCCTGATGGAGAAACAGCATAACCGCGGGCAGGATGGGGCAGGGATCGCAGCAGTCAAACTAAATACAGAACCTGGTTACCCCTTTCTCCACCGGATACGGTCCAATGCCAATCAACCCATAGCCGATCTGTTTCGCCAAATCGGCGAAGAAATCCAGGAACTGGAACGTTACCACCCGGATATTCGCAACCATCCCGGCCTGATGAAAGGGCATGTACGTTTTCTGGGAGAGATTCTGTTAGGCCACCTTCGTTATGGCACCCAGGGAAAGAATAAACTCGAATACTGTCACCCCTTTATCAACCGCGATACGATTCCTTCCCGCAACCTGGCATTGGCCGGAAACTTCAATCTTGTTAATACCGATGAGTTGTTTGCCATAATTGGGAAGCAGCCCAATGAGACTGAACGGTTCAGTGACCTGGCGGCGATGATCGAAGTGATGTACACGTTTTTGTGCAAGGCGGATGAGGAATCACCCGCTGCCCCTGATATAAAGAGTGTATTGAAAAAGGCGGTCCCTTTGTTTGACGGAGGGTTTCACGTGGGTGGTATGACGGGTGATGGCACCGGCTTTGTTTTCCGTGATGCCCACGGAATCCGGCCTTCGTATTACTATATGGATGATGAAGTGGTAGTGGCAGCTTCCGAGAGGGCGGCCATTCGAACCGCCTTCAATGTGGGGGAGAATGTGGTGAAAGAACTTATGCCCGGGCAGGCCCTCATCGTTGATCCCCTGGGGAATGCAGTGGTCACACAAATTCTCGAACCTAAGGAAAGAAAGGCCTGCAGTTTTGAACGGATCTATTTTTCCCGCGGTAGTGACGAAAAGATCTACAAAGAAAGAAAGGCATTGGGCTATAACCTGAGCGAACAGGTACTTTCTGCGGTGAACAATGACCTGCGGAATACGATTTTCTCCTTTATTCCCAATACCGCGGAAACGGCCTTTCTGGGTCTGCAAAAAGGATTGGAATTCTTTCTCAATAAAGTGAAAGTTGAGCGTATACTCAGTTGGAAAGGAGAGTATGATGAAGAGAAACTCACGGAGATGATCACGCGCCGTATCCGGGTGGAAAAGATCGCCATCAAGGATGTGAAGATGCGCACCTTTATCACCGAAGACAGCAGCCGGAATGAGATGGTGCAGCACGTGTATGATATCACCTATGGCACTGTAAGACCTGGCGTGGATACACTGGTCGTGATGGATGACTCCATTGTTCGGGGGACCACATTAAAGGAAAGTATTGTACGGATGCTGGCCCGCCTGCAACCCAAGAAGATCATCATAGTTTCATCCGCCCCCCAGATCCGGTTTCCGGATTGCTATGGGATCGATATGAGTAAAATGGGTGATTTTGTCGCTTTTCAGGCGGTCGTTTCCCTGATCAAAGAAAGAGGAATGGAAGACCAGATGAAACGTACCTACGAAGAATGTCGCGAGCGGTTGCGCAGCAATAGACTCCATGAAGAAAATCTTGTCAAACGCATCTATTCCCTTTTTACGGTGGATGAGATCACCAATAAGGTTGCCCAATTGATCACACCGGTAGGACTGACCATTCCGGTACAGGTCATTTTCCAAACCATTGAGTCGTTGCACGCGGCATGCCCGGGCAATTTAGGTGACTGGTATTTTACCGGTGATTATCCTACGCCGGGTGGAAATAAGGTGGTGAATAAAGCCTTTATGAATTATTATGAGGGAAAGGATGTGAGAGGGTATTAAAGGAATAAGATATAAGAAATTTGAAAACGCTTCTGCTTATACGGCATGCCAAAAGCGATTGGTCGGTTCCCAGTCTGGGAGATTTTCACCGTGTATTGAATGAAAGGGGGTTGAAAGATGCCCCGCGTATGGCAGAGCGGTTGAAGAAGCGTCAGATTCCCATTGATGCCTTTATTTCAAGTACAGCGAAAAGGGCATTTACCACGGCTGAATTCTTTGCCCGGGCCTTTGATCTGGAACCCGAAAGAATAATCAAAGAACCTGATCTCTATCATGCCACACCGGATGTTTTCCGGAGAGTGGTAGAAGATTGTCCGGATGAGTTCTCAACTATCGCTTTGTTTTCCCATAACCCTGGTATTACCGATTTTGTCAATTCCCTTACACGCACAAGACTTGACAACATGCCCACCTGTGGCATCTTTGCCGTGAAGATACACACAGAGAAATGGATGGAATATCAGAAGGCGGAGAAGGAATTCCTTTTCTTCGATTACCCCAAACTAGCGGACTGATTTATTAAAGAAGTCTTTTAGTGAAAATGAGTTTTCCCTTTCGCTAAAAAAAATTCCTTTATTCTGTAAATAGTTTGCCAGGTATTCCTGTTCACTTTGCCCAGGGGTAGGAATAAGGATCGCTTTTTTTTGCAGGGTTGACAGGTCCATAATGGTGCTGTACCCCGCCCGCGCAATCACCCATTCTGCTTTTTCAATCTTTGTTTGCAATTGATCAGCGTCCAAATGGTCAAACACTTCGAGGTGGGAATAGGAGGCCAGCGGTTTTCCTCCCTTAGGTAATCCTCTGATCAAGGTAATGGGACTGCTAAGTGCTGGTATTTCACTCATTAGTTTTTCTTCCCATATGGAGCGACTGGGCTCAGGGCCACTCAGGATGATGAGCAGGCGATTACTTTCATGCGCTGAAGGCTTGACGTTAAACCGCGAGAGCGGACCGATATATTTTACAGGAACCGAAGGAAGTTGTTGGGGATGCGAGAGTTCTCCGGCCAGACAAACCATTTCTTCCTCCCGATCAGGCACCCAACATTCGTTGAACTTTTGCAGGTGACGGTAATTCCATTTTTGTAACAAACCCATTCCCATCTTTCCCCAGGGAGGCCTAATGGCTAATTGGTGAGTGAGTATCACGGAATGAATGGCCGGGTGATACAGGCCATACCGGTTGTCGGAAATGACCATATCAATGCCTTTATTTTTTACGAGCTCCCTAAGCCAGGCATTTTCCCTGCGGATCGCCCGGGTCAATTTTGGTAATTGGGTGATTAGTCCCAATATGGTATTCCATTTTCCGCGCCCATAGCGGATCCCATAGCCTTCCAGCGGAATATATTCAAGACCGGGAAATTCGGTAGCTAAAATTTGCTGCTGTACGGGGTTTCCCGCAAGGATTACCCGGTTTCCACTATTCAATAAATCATTAATAATTGGGATACAACGGGTAGTATGACCGAGGCCCCAGTCGAGTGGGGCAACCAGCACGGTTTTTGTGCCCCTTTGATCGGAGTTAAATTTTTCATCCATCGGTCAAAAACATACTAATTTGAACCGAAAATAGTTTAATTTAGAAATCTTAGTATGATGCGAAGAAACAATATCTGGTTAATCGTGTTATTGATGGGAATGATCGTAGCATCAGGCTGTCAGCGCAATTATTACACTTCCAAAGCAAAGGGTAGTGATTGCGGATGCCCGAATAAAAAGGGCATGGTTGGATATTGAAACATCGATTGTAACGAACCAATGAAAAGAGTTAACAGGGAACTGCTTGTCCTCTTGCGTACAGCTTTAATGAGCAAGGAGGAACTGGAACTGGAGGTAGCCGGTATCAACCGGTTATTGAAATACTCCTTTCACGATGATCGTTTCTGCAAAGCCCATGAATTAGTGGCCAATACCCGCATCACCCAACGTAAAAGCAAGATCTTACGCGCCCGCCGTCAGGCTGAATTAAAGCCGTTTTATTTTCTGTTGAATAAGAATTAATCGCTGTTTGCTATTAGCCTTTTATTAGGATAGCTCCCTCAGCGCCTGCTCTAATTTTCCAGCCATTTCATCAATTTCTTCTTTTTTACAGGTACCCACGCTTAGTCGGTACCAGGAAGATGTATTGCTGGCGCCAAAGGCATAGAAGGGGACCACGGCCAGCCGCGCCTGGTTCAGCAGGTAGGCGGTAACATCGGCCTGGGTGGCGAGCAGACTTCCATCGCGGGTTGTTTTGCCGGCCGCATCGATCTGTATAGTGAGATAGATCCCTGCTTCGGGGGCTATGGCATCTACCGGGAGCCCCGCTTTTTTCATGGCGATAAAATGGGCGTGAATACGATGCAGCCTTTCCAATAGTTCGGTACGGAAATGCTGGAGAAATTTGTCAATGGCCCCTGCATTGGGAAGGAATTTTGCCACAGCCTTTTGTTCGGCCATCGGCGCCCAGGCGCCTACATGCGTGAGGATAGCGCGCATTTTGGCCATGACCTTTTCGGGTCCCATGGCCCAACCCACCCGCACACCAGTGGAGGCAAATACCTTACTGATCGCGTCAATAAAAATCGTGTATTCCCGCATAGCCGGGCGCAGTGTTACCGGGTCATAATGACGAATATCTCCATAGGTAAGGTGCCAGTACATCTGGTCATACATCAGATAGAGCTTTTTTTCATCGTCGCCTCTTTTGGCATTTTCCTCCAGTACCATATCACAGATATCTTCCAGTTCCTTTTTTCGAAAGGTGGTACCGGTGGGGTTTTGGGGTGAGCAAAGGGCGATAAGGGTGGCTCCATCCAGGTGAGGGCGAATGGCGGAGGCTGTAGGCATGAAATTCGTTTCAGCCGAGGTTTCGATCGCCGTATGATTGCCCTGTACAAAATGCGTATAGTGGTTATTGTTCCAGGAAGGCACCGGATAGATCACTTTTTCGCCGGCATCGCAAACGGAGCGATAAACGGCATAGATGAGTGGGCGGCCGCCACCGGAAACCAATATTTCCTTGGGGGAATAATCCAGTTTTTGCCTTTCACGGCTAAACGCCGAAATAGCTTCCCGCAGGTCAAGGTTGCCATCGGCAGCGGGGTAGTTGGTAAAATGTTTGCGATAGGATTCAATGATCGCCTCTTCTAATTCTGTTGGAATAGGGAAAATGGAGGGGTCAAAATCACCCACCGTGAAATTATAAATCTTTTCTCCCTGTCTGATCTTCTCGCGGATCTCTCCTCCCAGTTTCACGATCTCGGACCCGATCAGTGTTTCGGCTAATTGAGATAGTTTCATGCGGCAAAGATAGCCGATTTGGGGGTTTGGAGGTTGGTTGTTGGATGATGGATGACGGATGACGGATGACAGATGACAGATGACGGATGACGGATGACAGATGACGGATGACAGATGACGGAGGTCCGGAGTCGGAAGTCCGGCTTAAATTCATTAGCCTTAAGACAATCATTATCGGTCATCTGTCCACCAACATCCAACATCCGTCATCCGTCATCCGTCATCTGTCATCCAACCTCCCTCATCCCACAAACTAAAACTCCCTATACTCCTTCACCAATTCGATCTTGGTTTCTTCCACCAGTTTTTTGTATTCCTTCCATTTGCCACTAAACAAAGTATTGGCATCTCCAACGATCGTGTTGACTGCATTTTCAGCCGCTACGGTCAGGGCTTCTTCGGTACTTCCCGGTGCTACGGGTTTGGCGGCGATGTACTGGCGTGCGCTCCGCAACATATTCAGAACTGTTACATCCGAGGAGCGGGTCAATCCCTGGCGGGAATCTGTTTTACCTGAAATACGCTCGCGTAAGGCCGTGATCTCTTTTTGAATGGCGCTGGTTGTTTTACGGAGTGTATCAGCCTCCTTGCCCTTTACGTCCTTCAATTGCGCATTCATTTTATTACAGGCCTCATCGGCTTCTGTCAGGCGGTCCATTACATCATTGAGTTTGTCGGATGATTTTTGAAGACGATTAAACATTTGCTTCTGGGCTGCAATGACCGATGGATCTCTTTCTGCACGTGGATCAGCTTTTACCTCCACCCATACACTATCCGATGTGCGGGCATAGCTCAACACTACTTTATAGGTGCCGGGATCAACGGACATGCCTCCTGGTTCGGGGGCGCCGGGTGCAGGTTTGGGTCCACCGGGTTGACGGAACCCTTTTTCTTCCATACCCCAATACATCCGGTTAAAGCCCGAATCAGCCATCCAACGTAGGTTGCGTACCAATTCATTTTTTGCATTATAAATCCGCACCATCACAGTATCGCCGCGGTTTCCACTTCGGCCACCACCACCAAACTGTCCACGTCCACCTCCTCCACCGCCTCCCTGGCGCATCATGGGTGCTGTGGGCGCAGCTTCGGTGGCAGGTGCTGCCGCAGGGGCCGTCCGGGTTGGTTTATTGAGATAAAAAGAAATGGCAGCGCCACGCGCTTTATTTTCTGCATCCCAGATACCATCCACACTCCACTCATATCCGGCAGGTGATTTATAAAAAGCCTGCCAGCCTGTGGGTGCGGCAAAAGCCGTAATGGGGGCTGTGGGTTTGTTGCCATTGTTGGCTGCCAATTTGCGGAGCGGACGAATATCATCCAGCACCCAGAGTGAGCGTCCAAACGTGGCGATCACCAGGTCGGCTTCTTCTTCCTGTATAGCGAGATCATAGGTAGACACGGAGGGGTAACCGTTTTTCCATTGTTCAAAACTGGCACCATTATCAAAACTGATCCAGAGCCCGTGTTCTGTGCCCACAAAGATCAGGTTCTTCTCTACGGGGTCTTGTAATACGCAGAGCGCATAGCCTTTTACTTTTTTCTCATCTACCAATCTGGTCCAGGTCTTACCATAATCGGTAGTACGGAAGATATAGGGTTTGAAATCACCCCGGCGGTAATCATTGGCCACAACAAATACTTCGCCGCCATTGGTACGCGAGGCTTTTACCTGAGGGACCCAGGCACCTACGGGCATTCCAGGTATCTTACCTCTGAAGTTGGTCCAGGTTTTACCGCCATCACGTGTCAGTTGAACATTTCCATCATCGGTTCCCACCCAGATCACGCCTTTTTCAGCGGGAGAGGGTTCAATGGCCAGGATGGTGTTATAATTTTCAGCACCGGTGATGTCGAGTGTCAAACCACCGTTTTCGTTTTGTTTCTGTTGTTCTTTGTTGTCGGTGGTCAGATCGGGGGAGATCATTTCCCAGGCGGCTCCCTTGTTGGTGCTTTTGTGTACGAACTGGCTGCCAAAGTAGATGGTCTTTTTATCAAATGGATCCTGAGCGATCGCCGAGTTCCAGTTAAAACGGAGTTTGATGGAGGTATCGGCAGCCACCGGACGGATATACCAGCTTTCGCCGGTTTTCCAGTTGCGGCGACCCACATTTCCCTGCTGGCTCATGCTGTACACCCAACTTGGGTCTTCCGCGTCGGGCATAACATCAAATCCGTCACCACCTCCGACATTTTCCCAATCATAGTTGCGAATGCCGCCTGAGCTCCAGCTATAGCCGGGTCCATGCCAGCTACCATTGTCCTGCATACCACCCATAACCCGATAGGGGGTCTGGTTATCTACATTCACATGATAGAATTGTCCAACGGGAATTTTTTCATCAAAGATCCAGGTCTTGCCCCTGTCACGGGAGATACCAATACCGCCGTCATTTCCTTCCACGATAAAGTTGGGGTCATTGGGATTGATCCACCAGGCATGGTGGTCCGGGTGAATGCCGCTATACGGAATGAGGGTAGAAAAGGATTTTCCTCCATCCTCACTCAGGGTGACGGTGGAGTGAATATCATAAATGCGGTTTTCATTCTTTGGATCTACATAGATCTCCTGGTAATAGAAGGGGCGGTCGGTCACCTCGGTAGCATTGCTGTTGACGAGCTGCCAGGTGAACCCACCATCATCACTTTTATAAAAACCATTTTTAGAGGCTTCGATTTTTGCATACACACGATCGGGCAGGCTGCGGGCGAAGGCGATACCGATTCGTCCAAGGTCACCGGTGGGCAGGCCTTCCTTGCTGGAGAGTTTTTTCCAGTTACGGCCACCATCTACCGTGATATACAGGGCGCTACCGGGGCCTCCACTTTTTGAGCTGTAGGGTGTCCGGTAAAACTGCCACATATTGGCAATGAGTTTATTGGGATTGGAGGGGTCGATCACGAGGTCTGCGCAACCCGTGCTGTCATTCACTTTCAGGATCTGGCTCCAGGTATCTCCACCATCGGTGGTTTTCCATACCCCTTTTTCCGGGTGAGGGGCATAGGGGTTACCGATGGCACCGGCATATACTACATTGGGGTTATTGGGGTCGATCACGATCCGGTGGATACAGATGGTTTTTTCCAGTCCCATCATTTTCCAGGTTTTACCGGCGTCCAGCGAGCGGTAAATACCCCCACCCAGGTTCATGGAGTTGCGGGGGTTTCCCTCCCCGGTTCCTACCCATATCACATTGGGATTGGATTGTTGAATGGCGACGGAACCGATATTCAGCATGGGTTGATCATCAAATACAGGGGTCCAATTGGCGCCCGCATTGGTGGTCTTCCATACACCACCGGAGGCGGCACCGAGATAAATCGTTTCGGGATCGTTGGCTACAGCATCGATGGCGGTAATACGTCCGCTCATACCGGCAGGCCCGATATTTCGGGGTTTCCAGCCTTTAAAATCAGCCAGACTTATTTTTTGCGCCTGGGTAGTAGAAATAACAAAAAGGGAGATGGTCAGGATCGATAGGATCTTTCTCATTGCTTGGTAGTTTTGGGTCTTAAACTTACTTAAAATAGGGGATTGGGGGAAAAGAGTTTTATGGGTGGGGGATGGGGGGAGGATGTTGGATGTTGGATGACGGAGGAGGGAGGAGGGATGTTGGATGTTGGATGACAGATGACGGATGACGGATGACGGATGACAGATGACG
>JANRLV010000023.1:0-57166 GCA_033762195.1 Chitinophagaceae bacterium
CAGCCAGTTGGTGAAATCATACTTGAGGATGATATTGCCAATGATGCGATCATAGTACTGACCATTGGTATTTTCCATTACGGTCAGATACGGATTATCATGATAGTTATAGTTCCAGCTATACTGCTTTTGGTTCTCCAGACCGGGCTGCCACAAACGTTTCATATCGCTCACTTTTACAGAAGCAGGTAACCAGCAGTTGAACAGGTACATGATGCTTTCTGTACCGTAGCTGATAGACGGACGGTTATCGCTTTCACTTTTAATATAGCTTACGAAAGATTTCACTGTTAACTTCTTGCTCAGGTTATAACCGGCAGACAGAGAGAGAGTATTTCTTTTGAGATCGGTATTGGGCACGATCCCTTTTTGATCGAGATTGGTATAGCTCAGGCGAAAATCTCCGTTCTCATTTCCACCCACCATGGCTACGTTGTTGGTAAACGTAGTACCGGTTTCCAGAAAATTCTTCAAATTATCTTTGTCAGCTACCCAGGGTGTGGAAGTGATCACGCTTCCGGCAGGTGCATTCAGGTCACCGCCGGTAAAATTGATCAATTGGCCATTCAGGGTGCGGGGAGAATTGTATTGAGGGAAATTAAAATTACCCGAGAATGCAGGGCCCCATCCTTCATCGGTACCATCGGCCAAACCGCTACCCCCACCATTGACAAATGCAAAAGCACCACCACTACCATTTCCTTGTCCGTAAACAGTTTGGTATTCGGGAAGTTTAAGGGCAGACTCCAATGTTACGTTACTGTTCACTTCAAGACCGATCCCTTTTCCGCGACGTCCACTCTTGGTCTTGATAAGGATAACCCCATTGGCTGCGCGTGAACCATACAGGGCCGAAGCGGCAGCGCCTTTTAAAACGCTCATGGATTCAATATCATCAGGATTAAGAAACCCGGCGCCATTTCCAAAATCCACTTCCAGGTTACCCCGGCCAGAAGCTCCTGTGATGGCATTGCTAACGGGAACTCCATCCACTACATATAAAGGTTGGTTTTTATTGAGGTCAACCGAACGCTCACCACGAATAGAAACACGGGAAGAACCACCAATACCGGATGGGCTGCCTACTACGGTCACACCAGCCACTTTACCCGCCAGTTGGTTAACGACGTTTGATTCACGGGCCACGGTAAACTCTTCACCTTTTAATTCCTGAATCGCATACCCCAGTTTCTTTTTCTCCTTGCGGATACCCAGGGCGGTAACCACCACTTCCGACATATTCTTGCTGTCGGGATAAAGTACCACGGAACTTGATTGATTGCCTTTGACTTCGAGTTGAGCGTATCCCACAAACGAGATCACTAATACATCGGAGGAAGAGGCATTGAGGCTGAAATTGCCTTCATTGTCCGTGGAGGTGGATTGTTTTGTTCCTTTTACGGTAACACTGGCCCCGCTTAATGGCTGGCCGTTTTCATTGAGTACTTTCCCTGAAAGTACATTTTGGGCCTGTACCAGTGTAGCCATGCTTAAACAAACCAGCAAGGCGGATAACTGGCGGAGCCAATTCATTTTTTCTCTCATAGTTTTCCCGGTTTTGATTGTAATTGATTTAATAACCCAGGGCAAAACTATTTGAGCAATGTAAAGTCAGGATTAGCGGTAGGTTAAGCAAACTTTAAGAATTCACTAATACTAAACCTTATTTTAGTATTAGTAAACATGGGCTGCTTGCGTTAGATTAAACAATTGTTAAGCCTTTATAAAATACTCACGAAAAGAAATAGGTAACCAGGAGCTGGGCATCTTTACGGCCACTGTTCCAAAGTCGGTGCCGGGCACGCCCGTCAAAGAAGAGGGTATCGCCTTCTTCGAGGTGATAGGTGTTTTTCTCAATTTGGTATTCAATAGAGCCTGAAAGCACAAACTTGCTTTCGAATGCATCTGTTTGGATAAACTTCTTTCTGCCTGCTCCCGCTTTTACATCCAATAATACAATATCTACGGTCTGTGTCAGAATGCTTTTGGTAATCAGCCGTCTGTATTTCAATCCCTTTTCAGGTTCTTTTTGAAAGACCGATCCTTCCCCTTTACGCAGAATGATGACATGCTCATTGGAAAAATAATCCTGCATATCATCAAAGAAATCCTTAACGCTTACATCCAACGAATGCACAATAGAAAGCAGTACCGGAAGAGAGGGAACGGCCCGGTTATTCTCTATTTGCGAAATAAGACTCTTTGATACCGCTGCCTTGTTGGCGAGTTGTTCAAGGGTGATATTCTTCTGTGTTCGGAGATTCTTGATCCTCTCCCCTATCAATAAGATAAGTTCTTCACTCATAATGGTGGCTGTCGTTGGGTAAAGTTTGAATATAATAAATGCAGGTTTCCTGAATTTTAAACAAATCGAAACTTTACAATTCCTTAATATTTGGGTAATGATTGGGTAAAATCTGTTGATAACCTTTGCCTAACTCACATTCATGGAAAAACGGCAAGTTGATGTAGTAGTATTATCCGACCTCCACCTGGGCACCTATGGAAGCCGGGCCAAAGAGATCCTCACTTATTTAAAGAGTATCAGCCCCCGTATCTTAATTCTGAATGGAGATATCCTGGATATCTGGCAAATTTCAAAGCGATACTTTCCCCCTTCTCACGCCGCCGTTTTGAAAGAAGTGATCAGCATGCTTACGAAAGGAACCAAGGTGGTGTACATTACCGGAAACCATGATGAATTATTGCGTAAGTATACTGATATGAACATGGGGAATTTCCAACTGACAGATAAACTCATCATTGAGATCGACAATAAGATGACCTGGATCTTTCATGGAGATGTGTTTGATAATACCACCAAGGGTGCTGCCAAGCTGTGGGCAAAGATGGGGAGTAATGGATACGCCGCCCTGTTGCTATTTAATAAAGCGATCAATTATTGTTTTAAACTGATTGGTCGTGAGCGGGTGTCATTATCAAAAAAAGTTATGGCGAGTGTGAATAAAGCCGTGATCCGGATCAATGATTTTGAAACGACTGCCGCGGAGATCGCCATCCGAAAAAAATATGATTATGTGATCTGTGGGCATATCCATCAGCCACAGAAAAGGGTGGTGAAAAACGAGGAAGGAAGTGTGGTGTACCTGAACAGTGGTGATTGGGTAGAACACCTGACCTCCTTAGAATATTATAATAATGACTGGCATATTTATACCTACGACGAAAAAGTGATGAATACGGTGCAGGTGCGCGATATCGAGGCCCGAAAGGAAACCGATGTTGTTACGGCAGAAATAGCCTTGTATTTACACTCCTTAGCAATGTAAACATGAAGATCTTATACGCTGTTCAAGCTACCGGAAACGGCCATATCAGCAGGGCCATGGAATTGCTTCCCCACCTTAGCCAGAAAGGGGAAGTGGATATTTTTCTCAGTGGGAGTAACAGCACCCTGGCCATTGATGCGCCGGTGAAATTCCGTAGCCAGGGATTAAGTCTTTTTTATAAATGCGATGGGGGACTGGACTATTGGAAAATGACCAGGGCCTATTCCCCGCTGCGGCTGAAAAAAGAGATCAATGAACTCCCGGTGGAGAAATATGATCTGGTGCTGAACGATTTTGACCATATCACTTCCGCTGCCTGTGCCAAAAAGGGAGTTCCCTCGGTCAACTTTGGACACCAGGCCAGCTTTGTATCAGAGAAAACACCAAGGCCTTCCATCAAGAGCCGTATTGGTGAATGGATCCTCCTTAACTATGCAAAAGCCACCCGGCAGGCAGGACTTCATTTTGAGCGGTATGATGAATTCATTTTCACCCCGGTGATCAAGCAAATGATTCTGGATGCCCAGCCTACAGACGGTGGATATGTAACGGTCTACCTTCCTGCCTACTGCGAACCACAACTTAAAAGCTTGTTCAATAAACTTCCCGATTTCCGATTTGAGATCTTCTCCAGAGAAACCAAGTCCGATCGGACCGAAGGGCATATCACCTGGAAACCGGTAAATAAACAACTGTTCAATGAAAGCCTGATCCATTGTACCGGTATCATCACCGGAGGAGGCTTTGAAACCCCGGCCGAAGCCCTTCACCTCGGCAAAAAGATCCTCTCGATTCCCATCCGGGGGCAATATGAACAGCAATGTAATGCCGCCGCACTGCGGAAAATGGGTATCACCACCCTGGAAAGACTCGATGAACTCTTTCCCGAAGAGTTCTACAACTGGATCTACTGCAAAAAAGCCCTTAAAAAGGATTATAGCCGTTCCGTTCCCGACCTCCTGCAGTATGTATTTGGCTGAATGAAATCGCCTTTGGGGCCAACCCTGGGAGCCGAAAAAACTTAATATTACCTTATTGTTAAGTTTTTGTAACTTTAATGTTAACCATCGGCCCCTTGAAAAAGCTCCTGGCCATATCGATCCTATGGGCTTGCGCCCTTTCTCTTCAGGCACAAACTGAACCGATCCGCGTTGATTTTCTTGGCGAAAAGATTGAATTTCAAGCAGATTCCTCCTTATTTGTGCATTGGGAAGGAGCCCTAACCGAATCGGGAATCCGGGATTTTTATGATAAAATCAACCAATCAGCCTACACCGGTTTGATCCAAAGCCTGGTTACTACCCGCGATAAGTACAAACTGGATGACTGGCTTTATTACCAGCTCATTCGCAGGACCGCACAGGGAATCAGCCCCAAATACGGTAACTACGCTCGTTATACCCTCTACAAATGGTTTTTCCTGGTCAAATCAGGGTATAATTCCATCGTCACCGTAGATGGGGAGCGCATCCTCTTCTACATTCAAACGGACGAAAACGTGTACAATATCCCTTATCGGGTCAAGGAGGGAAAACAGTATGTATGCCTGAACTACCATGATTATGGGCAGATCGATTTTACAAAAACGCATTTCTCAGAAGTTGTTCTACCGGTAGCGGGTGCAAACCGGGGTTTTACCTATAAGGTTACTCATATGCCCGATCTCGGTCCGGCTACCTATCAGGAAAAAGACATTGCCTTTAATTATTATGAAGAAGGGTATCATTTTAAGATAAAACTGAGCACTGGTGTAAAAGCGCTATTTACCAATTATCCGGTAGTGGATTATGGCTCCTACTTCAATACTCCGTTAAGTGGGCCAACCTATGCCTCCCTCATTCCCGAACTTAGAAAAAGGGTTAAGGGATTAAGTAAGAAAAAAGGAGTTGAGTTTTTGATGAATTTCACCCGGTACGCTTTCTTATATGAACCGGATATCAATATCTATGGTGGTGAAAAAAGACTGACCCCTGAACAAACACTGCTCTCGGATCAAAGCGATTGCGATGACCGGGCTGCCCTCTTTTTCTATCTCATTAAAGAGATCTACGATCTGCCCATGCTGGTGATCGCTTATCCAACCCATGTAACTATTGCTGTGGCCTTTGATAAACCCATTGGTCAGAACCAGATCGACTATGCCGGAAAAAAATACTCGATCTGTGAACCTACCCCTCAAAAAACCGATTTGAAGATCGGACAGCTCCCCCCTCAATTTGTGAAAGCACAATACGAGATAGCGTATGCCTATATGCCAGCGAGGGAAAAATAGAGCGGTCTTACATTTTTATACGATATACGCTAGAATACCAGTTTCCAAACCTGGTCATAATACCCATTACCGCCCGCCAGGGCGCCAACTACATAGATCTCATTATTGACGGATATGAGTAAAGAAGGAGTGATCGACTGATCCAGCACGCCGATCGACCAGCTATCATTGACCACATCATAAATATCAAACCTGTCTTTCGCAGCTCCATTCCACACAAAGAACACCAATCGTTCATTTGACTTTCCCAGACTTTGATAGGAAAATGAATTGGGTTGAAATAAACAAGAATAGGAAGCAGACTGGTTATTTACATCCAACACTTCAACCCTATTGGTAACTCCCCCAGCCGTAGTACCACCTGCCCACATCACCTTCCCTCGCAATCCGACACTGACCATTCCGTATTTTGGTTCGCTCATAGCTGAAACCGACCAGGAGCCTGAGGCAGGGTCATACAGATCGATCTGAGAGGAGGGATTGGTTCCCGAAAGCGTAGAAGCTCCCCCTGAAAAATATAGTTTACCCTGTACATTAGCCGTGGAAATCAGGTAGCGTGATTGGCTTAATGATTTGGATGACCAGGAATTGGCGTTCACATCATAGATATCAATGGCATTCCCTCCTGCGAAGAATAATTTAGTTCCAAAGGCAATGGAACTAAAATGACCTGCCCTGGGCATTTCCAATGTTGACCATAAACCAGTCAGGTCATCATACACATCTATCCGCTTGGTTTGGCTGACTGTAGTGCCAGATTGTGTTTGGGTGGCTGTACCCCCAGCAAAGAATACTTTACTCCCGGAGGTCACCGCCGTCAAACCCCATCGTGGTTGACTCAGTTCGGTCACGGACCAACTATTTGTTGAAATATCATAAATATCTACCCGCGAGGTAAAATTGGGGCCAGGACTTACAGGAGGATATCTTCCTCCGGCAAAGAAAATTTTAGTACCCACGGCTGCTACCGCGCCTACATGACGCTGTTGGGATAAAGTACCGATAGGGATCAATTGGGCAGGCACCTGGGGGCGATTGCCGGAGACCACATTCACCAACACCGTATCCCGGTCCATACCTCCATCATTATCTCTTACCTCTAATTGAAATGCGTATACCCCTGATGCGAGACCAGTCACCAATGTCGTCGCCGCTGCCGGAGTAGCCATGTTGACCTGTGTATTGATCGGGCTGATCAATGCCCACTGATAGAATACGATCGTTCCATCCGGGTCAGATGAAGCTGTTCCATCCAATCTAATGAATGAGGGATCCATGCTACAGGTTTGCAGATTGTATTGAATGGATTGATCCGCACCTGCATCGGCGACAGGAGGTTCTCCGGGAGGATCTGTAACCATCACCTTTATAGTGTCTTTGGAAGATAAACCTCTGGCATCCGTCACCACCAGTTCAAACAAATACTCCCCTTCCTGCAAATTCGCAGCTTCGGTCTGGACATTGACCGGATCGGGAATACTAACCGTTGAAGGCCCGGCGATCTTTGTCCAGGCATACCCTATTATATTGTTGTCCGGGTCCCAGGATGCATTCCCATTCAGTGTTACTGAACTTGCTGGAGTGATGATAGTCATATCGGCACCGGCTACCGCCACTGGAGGGTGATTGGTTGGTACTTCTTCCACTAATACCTGTATCGTGTCTTTGGCACTAAGCCCTTCGTTGTCTTCCACCTCCAATTCAAAGCTATAGTCGCCAATGACGAGACCCCTCACTATGGTGGTAGATTGCGCGTCCGTCAATATCGAAAAGGAAGTGGGCCCTGCTATCTTCAGCCATTTAAACCGTACGATGCGACCATCGGGATCGGTCGAACCCCGGGCATCCAACACCACACTGTCGCGGGGCAAACTGATCGCGAGGGTATGACCGGCATTGGCAATGGGTGGTAAATTACTCCTCTTACAATCTTCGCATGACAACTCCCGCTCACAGGAGGTGAGAAATAATAACTTGAAAATCAAAATAAGTGCAACCGACAAGGTCGGTTTCATGCGGGAAAAAAGTGACATCCGCCACTAAAATAGAGTATTTGTAAGTCTAAATGGAATTTGTGCAACCAGTAACCCGTCAATTCTCCGGCGCCGGTTCCTTTGCTCCTTTCTTCCACTCCTCCAATATTTTTTTCACCTCATCCTTTAAGGGGACATAGTATTTCTCGCCTGTGCGGATAAAGTAAAGCCGGGAACAATCCTCGATCGTGCTAAAATAAACAGTATAGGCCTCTTCTGTTCCTTTATAAAAGAACATTTTACCTGCAGTCGCACAATCCGTTTTCATCGGTTTAGCGGGTTGGTTGACATTGTTGGAAACCATCCTCATTTGAACGGTATCCGATGATTTGGAGAAGGTATAAAAACGTGGATTACCGGGTGTTGTATAATAAAGAATGGCCACTGAGTCGGCAGTCATAATTTCGGGCATAAGCGAGGGCGTGCCTTTACTCCCACACCCAGTTACCAGGATTTGGAGGATGAAAAGGATGAAGAGGATTGATTTTGTACGGATCTTTAAAGGGCCAGGTGTCTTAAAAAAGAAAGCCGGGATGATATTTTTTGAACCTCTTTTCATTTGAAAAATTATAGTTCAAAATAAACCATCCCGGCCTAATCTATCAAAAATAAATCTCATCAATCCAAATTACTCCACACAAATCCAAAACATCCGCACAATCCCAAAATCCTGGTCTTAGTTGTACACTTTATTCTGCGGATCCCATTCAGTCCAGCCAGTCGCCCAGTTGGTCGTACCAAAGGCGCCGATAAAGGTACCGCTGGTAAAGAAGGAGTTCATGCCGGTAAAGCTGGCTCCGGTAAGAGCAGGTGAGCCGGTTTTGGGTAAAAAGTTAGGCGTAGTGCTATAGAATGGGCTTTCCAGTTGAATGGAAGCAGGATCAGCATACGTGATACAACCTTCGCTTTCTGCCTTAGTTTGGAGTTGGGCATTGGTAGCGATGGCTGCATTACCCGATTTGTACGGGGTGCTCACGGCATGCACCAGGTTGTTTTTAAATTCAGAAACGTTGTTGATATAATAGTCGTTAATGGTTGCATCAGACTCCAGGGAGAAACCTGCATCGGGGTGACCCATCAGGATCGAGTTACGCAGGATAAACTGCGTGGCCCGGCGCCAGCGGTTGGAGAAGTTGTGGTTGGCAGCAGTACCAGCGGCGTTATTGGGGCCAACAAAGGTAAAGTTGCTCAACTGGGGTTTGGTCTTCGGGGTAGCAGCCGTACCAGAACCGTCATTATCGCACTCAATGGCATTACCTGCATCACCTGCATCAACGAAGTCAGGCTTACGGCAGGAAACACCGTACTGGATCTTTCCTGTATAACCAAAGTCAAAGTCAAAATCATCATCGGCAGTAGCAAAAGCGATCAGTCGTTTCGCATTCACTGTACCACCAAAGAACTCGTAGGCATCATCATTCCCAAAGGAGACCATCACATTTTCAATAATGGTACCGGAACCAACGCCACCACAGGTCAACCCATTGATCTCAGATCCGGGTTCGGCGGCAATACCGACAAACTCAATACGTACATAGCGGAGGATACCACTTTCATCCAGCGGATCGGTTCCACCATATTGACGGGCTACTCCCCCTTCAATTGTGGGAGCGGGGTCAAGAGGACGGTTAGTCGGTGCCTTACCCAGCAGGATGATACCACCCCAGTCACCGGCAGCACGGGCACCAGCTGCTTTGCCGCTGGTAAATACAATCGGATTGGCAGCAGTACCATCAGCAATCAGCTTGGCGCCACGCTCGATGATCAAAGCCCCTTTCTCAGTAATATCACTTTTCACAACACAACCTGATTCAAAGGTCAGGGTAGCGCCTTCGGTAACATATACATACCCTTTAAGGATATACGTACCACGGGCATAAAACCGGCTGGTAGTGATCTTTCCGGTAATGATATTGCTGGTGGAATCAACCGGAGCCGTTACCTCGGTCTCATCAAAATTCACCTTTACGCAGGATGTAACGCTTACTACAGTGGTAAGTACGAACGCTGCCAGGAGGAATTGCTTCATACAAGTTTGATTTTGCTTCTGAATAGCTATCAGCTGTTGGCCTTTAGCTATTAGTTTTTGTGTTTTATTAATAAAAAAATTTACTTCTATATTTAAGAACTCTTCTTTCTGAAACTATAAGCTAATAGCTAACAGCTAATAGCAAAACGCTGCTACCCCTTCTTCCCCAGATTGAAATCATACGTAAACCCAAGTGAGATCGTCGATCCGGGTTTGAAACTATTGAACAGGCGATCCGTGCCTTCTTTGAATGCTTTTTTACTGTCTACATTCTCATAGAAATAATACGCCGGGTTCAACATGTCGGCCCAGGTAAACTTGAGCTCTCCCCGATTGTTTAATATCTTTCTTGTCAATTGCAGGTCAACCTGATTACGGGGGCGCTCATACACATCGGGGAAGCCGAGGTCGTTGATTCCCACCAGTGCGAGACGCTGACCAATACGGTTGTACAAGAGTGAACCACTCCAGTTTCCATTCTCACTATTATATTGTACGCCCAGGTTGATCAGATAGGGTGACTGGCCTTGCAAGGGGCGGTTGCTTGATTCAGTAGCCCCACTACCTGATGTAGAAGCCAGGGTTACTTTAGAATAGATATAGGTCAGGTTGGCAAATACATTGAATACCTCGAGATCATCACTGATAAAATCAAGGGCTTTCCGTACCTCGATCTCTCCACCCAGCGCGTAAGCCTCATCCGCATTCTGGAACTGATAGTTCCGACGGTCAAGTACGCTGGAAGGGTTCAAACGAAGTTCGATGGGATCATTAAAGAATTTGTAGAAGGCACCGATGGATACACCCTCACCACCTTTGGGATAGAACTCATAACGAATGTCTCCGTTCAGGATGGTACCACGTTGAAGATCGGGGTTACCATTCACCGCATAGTTCACTTCATAATCAAAGAAGGAGAACGGAGCGATTTCACGAAACTCGGGACGGCTCACGGTGCGGCTACCGGCGAGACGGATATTTTGTTTTTTATCGGGACTGATGGTCAGGTTAAAAGAAGGCAATACATCCCATTTCTCATTGTCCACTACTACCCGCTTTGCCGTAACATCTTTAGTGGTCAGGAATTGCTGGAAATTTTCTACGCGCACACCCCAAACCAACCGCACCATGTCACCAAACTTATTATCAAACTGACCGTACATGCCATTTACGATGGAAACACCAAAGTACTTATCCTGGTTATTGGTAAAATCTTCAATGATGAACCCGTTGTTGGAAATATTAGCGGGAACAAAAATTTGGTCATAGGGGAGCTCCAGTTTACTGTTATCAAACTGGGCCGATGAGGCGGGGATATAACGGAAGATTCGGCTGCGGAAATCACGAATACGGATCAGGGTCGAACCACCCGCTTTAAATTTCTGGCTATTTCCGGCCATCTTAAAGGGGATCTCCAGGCTACCTACTGCACCATAACTATAGTCCTTCAGTTTGCTGTCGAAACGACGTGTATCATCATCGTTCATTTCAAAAGGATCGGCACTGCCCTGAGAACGGAAATAAGATTGCGTGCGGAGATCGGGTTGGATCTTCCAGTTGTAACCAATATTTCCATTCCAGGTCAATTTCACTCCACTGTTGGTAAGACGGTGCTCGCCTTCCAACTGGGCGGTGTAGAGGCTGCGTTGGTTGAGTACGGATGAACTGAATTCAATATCCTGTACACGGTCAACCGAGAAACCGGTACGGGTGTAGAAATTATCTTCAAACAGTTGGTTGAACAGGTTCTTAAAAGAAATCTTGTGTTTGCCCTTTACATAGGTAAAGTTGGCAATAGCGCCCACGTTAACCCCGTAGCGATTTTGACGGTCATTCAACTGTACGAGCAGTGAGCCGTTATCTTCATGTAATTGTCTGGTTACATCATACACCAACATGCTGTTGCGGTAGATCAGGGAGATAACCGAACCAAATGTGCCCCCGTTCTTGAACTTGGTCGCATTGCCCCATGTCAGACTATAGGTTTGATTAGGAGCGGCTGTAGTGGTCTTCCTTTTATAAACATCACTATTAAAAAGACGGCTGATGGCCAATTGTTGGTTGAAACCCGTGGGGTTGGCACCCAACACGCGATAGGCCTGGGGGCTGGTGGGGAATCCGGCCGGAATACTCCGTGTACCATCATCAAATCCCAACCAATCAGTGGCATTGCGCTCGTTACTCGTGAAATCTTTGAAGGCAGATTGTGTGTTGAACCCGATTGTAAGACCTACACTCAATGTATTCCGGGAAGGAACATCCTTGGTGTTGATCTGAACCACACCACCGGCAAACTCACCGGTCAGTTCGGGTGTAGCAGTTTTATTAATAATAATATTATCTACCAGCGTAGCGGGAAACACATCAAAGGAAAAAGCTTTTTTATCCGGCTCGGTGCTGGGTAACTGTGCATTATTGATGATTGCGGCATTGTAGCGGTCGCTCAGACCACGAATGACCACAAAGCGGTTATCCTGGATACTTGCGCCCGACACACGCTTCAACACCTCACCTGTATTCTTATCGGGTGTGCGGCGAATAAAGTCAGCAGCCAGACCACTGGAAAGTGCGGGATTGCTGCGTTGAAAGGTTAATAAGGCAGCAGTGGATTCCTGTTTGCGCGTGGACCGGACAACCACATTCTCTCCGGTCTTCACTTGTCTGTCCAATACGATCGTGAGGGAGTTATCCATGTTCTGCCCTACTTCTATATCGGAAATTTCTTTGGAATTGAAACCAACGCTTGAAACGGAGATGGTGTATTTGCCGGGGTTCAGGCTTACCGAAAAACGTCCTTCTATGTCTGCGATATAGCTTCCGGATACACCTGTTACTACGATAGTAGCTCCCGGAATGGGTTCATTCTTTTCATTGACCACTTTACCATTCAACCTCACGCTTTGCGCCAGGACCTGGGTTGTAAAGAAAAAAAGAGTTACCAGGGATACAAATCGAGCCAGTTTAGATCGCAGCATATCATCAATTTTCGCTGCAAAAGAACTACCCCAATATTATTGGGACGTTACCCCAGTGTTATCGAATTGTGATGACAATGTTAACGGAATATTACCTCCCTTCTTAAAATCTGAATTGCATTCTGATTGTCAACAGGTTATCAGGAACGTCGTTTTTATATTCGGGGAGTTGGGTAAGCTCGTTGTTTACAATTTCGTAATATAAGGTAGACTTGAGGTTTTCATTAAAGCGGTACAAATATCCCAGGCCCAGGGTCCCGAACCTGATATCGGCTGAAGTAAACCGGGTGCCGGGTTGGCCTATTTCAGAGCCGCTTATCCGAATATTGGGGTCGTACCAGTCATATTTAATTACGAATTGATGATTGGGCTTGCCAAGGTCCTGTAGCAGATAAAAGAATCCACCGTCAAAGCGGCGATGAAAGGTTGGTCCCTGGGGCAATTCGCCAGGATTCGCGGTTGTAGAGGCGGTTCCGGGTTGTTGACCTATCCAGTACTCACCCCGTATCTCGGTATTTCCCCATCCATGGTCAATGATCCATTGCAGATCTGCGCCATAATAATGCCTGGGGGCTGCCTTTCCTATATTGGCGGAAGAGGAATCGGTAATAAAATCCAATTTCCCGGTGCCATTGACCCCTACCTGATTGGTGATGGGGCTCACCTGCTTCCACCCTCCACGCATCCAGGAAATACCAGCAAATAATTGATGCCTGTTTTTTTGGGGGAATACGACTGTTAACCGGCCTGCAAGGTCCTTGAAATTATCAAAATCAGTAGGGGCAGATAATCCCGGACCGTTGAATACACCCAGATCTGCATGCACTCTCCATTTTTCAGGTTTTTGCTCGCGGGGGTCCATACTTAGCATAATACCCAGGTCCCGCTCAGAAGGGATAAGTATTTGCGACATCCTGCCTCGCTCTGGTGTTTCCCGAAAGGCGGAGGAAAGGTTTACTTCATACCCAAATGGCTTGGCAAAAATGCCTGACGTCAAGGCAAAGCGTCCTTTTTTTGTTTCATATAACCGCACAAACATATCCCGCACACGTACGGTCCTTTCTGTTGCATCAACCTGAAAGGTAAAAAGGGCTTTTGGCTTTCCTTCCCGGGTGAGGGAAAGGTAATCCATCTTCATACGCGCCCGTCGAAGCATAAATCGTGTTTTTGCATCCGGATCAAAATCCCCTCCACCATAGCTGCTTGCCCCATTTGCACCAATTGCCTGAAATTGGGATTGGATATAACCGGAGAAACGAAGGTTTCCAAATATTTTTAAAAAAGGCCTCAGCGTGTCCTTAACAAAAAGGGAGGAATCCAAGCCAGTAAGGTAACGCTGACCCTGTAATGGCACCGAGTAACAAAAAATAATCGAAATAGTTATAAATGAATTGAATATATTTTTCTTCATAGCTCGCGGAAAACACCAAAAATAAAACTCTTTGTTATCAGTGTATTAAGAAATTGTTACCAAATATTACAACCGGGGGAATGCCTCTTTAATACTTAATCTTTGCGCAAAATTTGTGCTATGGGGCTTAATTCCTTTCTCAAGATCTTCATGCCTAAAAACCTCATTTTTTATGAGTTGTTCGAAAAGGTGGCCGATAATGGCGCCATCATGGGCCAGAAATTAAAGGACATTGTAGCAGAGCCTGATTTTGATAAAAGGGCGGCCCTGATCATTGAGGTGGAAGACCTCGAACATGCCAATGACGACCTGACGCATCGGATCTTCACAGAACTGGGACGGAATTTTATCACCCCCTTTGATCGTGAGGATATCCACTACCTGGCTACATCCCTGGATGATATTGCCGATTACATTTATGCCTCCGCTAAAAAGATCAATTTCTATCGGGTAAACCCGAACGATACCGGCATGCAGAAGTTTGCCGATATGATTGAGCAGGGTACGGTGTTGGTGCGAAAAGCAGTAGGTGGGTTACGCGATATGAAAAATCTCCGCCAGGTAACCGAATCATTGGTCAAGATCAACAGTCTGGAGAACCAGGCCGATGATGTATTTGACCTTTGTATTGAGCGGTTATTTGCCATGGAGGAAGATGCCAAAGAAGTGATCAAGAAACGAGAGATCTACCAGGTTATGGAGATCGTGACCGATAAATGTGAGGATGCCAGTAACGTGATCGAGTCGATCATCATTAAATATGCGTAAATGACCTTCCTGATCGTTATCATCACCCTCGCCCTGATTTTTGATTATATCCATGGATTTCACGATGCGGCCAACTCGATCGCTACCGTGGTATCCACCAAGGTATTGACCCCTTTTCAGGCCGTACTTTGGGCCGCTGCGTTTAACTTCATCGCCTTTTTTATTTTCAAGGACCATGGTGTGGCCAATACGATCGCGAAAACGGTCAAACAGGATTTTATTACCCTTCCTGTAATTTTCTCTGGTCTGGTCGCGGCCATTATGTGGAACCTGCTCACCTGGTGGTTTGGAATTCCCTCCTCCTCCTCCCATACTTTGATTGGCGGGTTTGCCGGGGCAGCCATCGCCCATGCCGGAACCTTTTCATCGGTAAATTCCGATCCTGTTTTTAAAACCGTCATTTTCATCTTCCTGGCACCGGTAATTGGTATGTTAGCCGCATTTATCATTTCACTCTGGTTCATTCATTCGTTCCAGAAAGGCTGGCTACCTAAGATTATTTCTTCAATTATCATTGTGGGAGTCGTGGTATTCCTGTTCTTTAGCCTGGAAACAAGACCCGAGAAACTCACCGGAAATTTTGATACCTATTTCTGGAAAGTGATTTTCCATGGCGCCAACTTTAAATGGATTTTGTTATCGCTCATCATGCTCATCATGGCTACTTTTTCCATGTACCTGAGCAACCTGAATGCCAACAAAGCCAATGCGTGGTTTAAGCGACTGCAGCTGGTATCGTCCGCCGCGTTTAGTATCGGCCACGGAGGTAATGATGCCCAAAAAGTAATGGGTATCATCACGGCCGCCCTGATCGCACACGGCTCCATCGGCGGTTTTGAGGATATGCCTGTATGGGTGCCCCTGGCCTGTTATTCGGCCATCGGTCTGGGTACGATGAGCGGAGGCTGGAAGATCGTAAAGACCATGGGTACCCGGATCACCAAAGTGACCCCATTTGAAGGGGTAGCCGCCGAAACAGCGGGTGCCATTACCCTTTTTGTTACGGAAGCCCTTAAAATTCCCGTAAGCACCACCCATACCATCACCGGTTCAATAATCGGGGTAGGCGCTACCAAACGCCTGTCGGCGGTGCGTTGGGGGGTTACAGTCAACCTTTTATGGGCGTGGATTTTAACAATTCCGATCAGCGGATTGCTGGCTGCCGGAGTTTATCTTATCGTCCGGTTTTTTATCTAGAAAGAAATGCTGAATTTTGCCCACAAATTTGAACTATGGCAAAAATCCTGGTAACGGGAGGATGTGGTTATATCGGTTCGCATACCCTGGTTGACCTTATTGAGAATGGCTATGAAGTAATTTCCGTTGACAATAATTCCCGGTCGAGCAGCAAGATCCTGGATGGGGTGGAAAAGATCACGGGAAAGAAAGTAAAGAACTACCGCGTAGACCTGTGCAATTTTGATGATACGTTTGCAATCTTTCAGGAAAACCCTGATCTCACCGGTATCATTCATTTTGCCGCTTATAAAGCAGTGGGCGAATCGGTTGAACAGCCGCTCCTGTATTTTGAAAATAACCTGATGTCGCTGATCAACCTGCTGAAATGCACACAGGAATTCAAAACCCCGCATTTTGTTTTCTCCTCCTCTTGTACGGTGTATGGTAATCCGGATGAGATACCGGTAACAGAAAGAACGCCGCCCAAACCGGCAGCTTCTCCCTATGGTTATACCAAACAAATGGGTGAACAGATCGTCAATGAATTTTCAAAGGCCAACGATACCCAGTGTATCCTGTTGCGCTATTTTAACCCGGTTGGCGCCCACCCTTCCGTCGAAATCGGTGAAATGCCCATGGGTAAACCTCAAAACCTTTTTCCCGCCATTACCCAAACCGCTATCGGGAAACTACCCCAACTGGTGGTGTATGGAAACGACTACGATACAAGGGATGGTTCCTGCCTGCGCGACTTTATCCACGTATCCGACCTGGCTCATGCCCATACCCTCGCCCTGCAATACCTGGAAAATGACCGTAATGACAGCCGATGTGAAGTATTCAACCTGGGGACCGGAAATGGGGTCACTGTACTTGAAGCCATCAAAGCCTTTGAAAAAGTAAGCGGTCAAAAACTCAATTACCGTATCGGCCCCCGCCGCTCTGGTGATGTGATCGCGATCTATGCCAATAATGACCTGGCTTCCGATCTGCTTGGATGGACCATTCAATACAGCCTGGAAGAAATGATCAGCAGCGCCTGGAAGTGGGAATTGAAATTGAAGCAGGATGAAACAGTATTTACCCGGGGAAAATCGGAACTGAATTAACCATTATAAATTCAAAAACGCCAAAAGCTAAAGACGAATCGCTAATAGCCGCTGGCATAAGAAAACAACCATCAACATGCTTAAAGACATTCAATCGATCGGAAACAAAGACACCCGAAGCGGCTTCGGGGACGGAATAGCAGAAGTAGCTAAAAAGAACCCGAATGTAGTGGCACTGACCGCAGACCTCGCCGGCTCAATGAAACTGAACCAGTTCATCAAGGAATTCCCTGAACGTTTTATCCAATGTGGTATCGCCGAAGCAAATATGATCGGTATCGCCGCGGGGTTAACGATCGGTGGAAAGATTCCCTATACCACCACCTTTGCCAATTTCTCTACAGGACGCGTTTACGATCAGATCCGCCAAAGCGTGGCTTACAGCGGTAAGAATGTAAAAATCTGCGCCTCTCACGCCGGACTTACCCTCGGAGAAGATGGCGCCACTCACCAGATACTGGAAGATATCGGCCTGATGAAAATGCTGCCGGGCATGACCGTGATCGTTCCCTGCGATTATGCACAGACCAAAGCCGCAACCATCGCGATTGCCGATTACGAAGGGCCTGTCTATCTCCGCTTTGGCCGTCCCTCCTGGCCCATATTCACTTCTGAATTACCCTTTGAGATCGGTAAGGCACAGTACTTCAGCGAAGGAACTGATGTAACCATCTTTGCCTGTGGCCACCTGGTTTGGAACGCGATCCAGGCGGGGATACAACTTCAGGAAAAAGGGATCAGCGTAGAAGTAGTAAACATTCATACCATCAAACCCCTGGACGAAGCAGCGGTGATCGCTTCGCTGAAAAAGACCAAATGCGCCGTTACCGCTGAAGAACACAATGTCATTGGCGGATTGGGTGATGCCATTGCACAGGTTGCCGCCAAACATATCCCGGTACCCATCGAGTACATTGGTACACAGGATACATTTGGTGAAAGTGGAACACCGAAAGAACTGATGAAAAAATACGGACTGGACATTAGCGATATCGTTGCTGCTGCGGAAAAAGCCATTTCCCGAAAATAACTTACCTCCAGCGCCCATTAACACCCTCGCGCCTTTGTGGTAAGATTAACCGCTAAGACGTGAGGGTTTTTATATTTCAGTTTCAAACTGTATTTTTAATCCTTATACCACCACCAATGCCTTTGCCGAACCCGAGCGATACCGAATTATTAGATCAGTTCCGCGATCCCGCTACGCGGGAAAAGGCCTACACCGCTATCATCCGGAAATATCAGGAAAAACTTTATTGGCACTTGCGCCGAATGGTGGTCAACCACGATGATGCCAATGATGTGTTGCAAAATGTGCTGATCCGGGTGTGGAATGGGTTGGAAAAATTCAGGGAAGACAGTCAGCTGTATACCTGGCTCTACCGGGTGGCCACCAACGAATGCCTTACCTACCTGGAACAACAGAAAAAAAGGGCTTCCGTATCTTTAAGTGAGGTAGAAACGGGGCTTGAAAACAAGATCCGGGCAGAACAGAATTTCGATGCGAACAAGTTAGAATGGAAGCTCCAATTAGCCATACAGCAACTGCCTGAAAAACAAAGAATTGTGTTCCAGTTGCGGTATTATGATGAAATGCCCTACGAGGAAATGAGCCGGGTTTTGGAAACCAGCGAGGGCGCGCTTAAGGCGAGCTACCACCACGCGGTCAAGAAAATCGAGGACTACATAAAAAATCATTAAACTTTGGGGTAGATAGATTGTCCTAAGTAACGAGATCATGAAAAAGCAAAGAGACATACAAGAAGAACTGGCCTCCCTGGAGAGCACTCTTGCCACACAAAGCATTGAAAATGTTTTTGTTGTGCCAGAAGGGTACTTTGAAGGGCTGTTGGAAACGGTATTGAACCGGATCCGGAACCAGGAAGAATTGGAAAGCCTGTCGCCTTTGTTGAGCAGCCTGAGAAAGCAGACACCCTACGAAGTGCCCGCGGGCTATTTTGAAAAGAACATCGCCATACCTGTTTCCGAAACAAAAGAACAACCACTCGGAAAACCAGCCAAAGTGGTGTCGATGGGCAGCCGCCTGATGCGATATGCCGTAGCTGCGGTCATCACCGGTGCAGTCGTTATTGGCGGAATCCGGCTATTGGATTACAACAAATCCAATGTAAACCCGGAAACAGCCATCGCCAAGCAATTGGGCAAAGACATAAAGAACCAGGAGATCAGCAAAGAAGAAGTGGATGATTTTCTTGACCTGACTGAAGCCATTGCAGCTGTAGATACTAAACAAGAACCGGTTGTAAATACCGGGAATACAAACCTGAATGACGTTTCCGACAAGGAACTGCTCGATTTCATGGACGTATTACCCGATGAAATGAACTGACATTAATGAATCATATGCAGACGTGAAATGAAAAAGATTTTATACATATTAGGAATGCTTCTCTTCTCTTTCTCCGCGCTCCATGCCCAGGATGAAGGAGATGAGGATGCCAATGGAAAGGTAAAAGAACGCTTCCGCGAATACATGCAGCAGCGACTGAACCTGTCCAAGGATGAAGCTGACCGTACCTTCCCCCTGTTCCTGCGTTATTTCAATGAGATCCGCCAGGCACGCCGGGAATTCCCCAATGATCAGCTGAAACAAAGACAAAGAGTCATTGAGATCAAACTCCGCTATCGCGAACAATTCCGTCAAACCGTTAAGGAAAGACCGGAACGCGTAGACCCTGATAAAGTGGAAAAAGCCGCCGTTGAATTCCGCAAAGCCCTGAAAGATGAAGCCGAACGTCGAAATCTCCAGATACGGCGTCGTGGCGGAAGCGTTCTAAACAAGGAATAAAATCATTTTTACTGTATCTTTGAACCTGGTGTTTTTCATAGGTTAGCAACGGCCAGCTCTTTTCAGGGCGGGCCATTTTTTTAATGTTCCTTAATTCTAATTCGCTACTTCCTTTCCTCCGCCCAAACCGCTGACCGGATATCGTGATAGAACAAAAACCTCCACCCCTTCTCCCTTCCTTCTTCCCACCATTGCTTTCTGAATTCAGCCGCCAACTTTCCATTATGGTCATATTTAGCCACAAACCGATGTTTCATTTGTTGCAATTGCGGTGCATCATCCCCGCCAAAGAAAATTGTTTCACCCGCTTCCCGTACCCAAAAAACCTGATGAAAAGGGGAATGGGCCCCTGTTAACCGGTATTCAATATAGTCGTCAATAAACCCTGCCTCTTCTTTTAACAAAACAATCTTATCTGATCCCCGAAGTTCTTCCAACTCCGCAGGTATATAAGAGGGAAACCCTTTTTCAAAGGCAAATTCCAATTCGCGTTCGTGGATATAATGCGTGGCGCCCGGAAAATTCAAATGATAACGACTGCTTAATCTATCTTCATTGGTCAATCCCCCGGCGTGATCCTTATGCAAATGCGTCATCAACACCTTGGTCACCTGATTGGGGGAAATACCAACTGCTTCCAGGTTGGCATGAAGTTGAAGACGTCCGTTTTTCTCAAACCCCAATCCGGTGTCAAGCAGAAGTACATCCTTTTCCGTGACCACAACAAAAGGTTGTACTTCCACGAGTAAGCTTCCAGCGGGCCGGGATTGCAGATCGTGTTCATCGGGATGAAAGGGAACGAATAATTTAGACTTGTCGATTGTGAAATTGCCTTCGGCGAGGGAGATAATTCTCATTTCGTAAAGGTACAATTGTTCCGCAATCCCAAACCCTTTGTGACCTTTGTGCTGCTTCTTTGTGTCCTCCGTGTCCTCCTACGCAAGTCTGGCGTAGGAGGACACGGAGGACACAAAGAAGCACAAAGGACACAAAGGAATTAGCGCAAAACCATTTGTCGGTCGGCATCCAGTCTAACCAGAATAAACAATAGAATCGTGTTGGTTAAAAGAGAAGTACCCCCATAAGAAACAAAAGGCAAGGGTATCCCGATCACCGGGGCTAACCCTACTGTCATGGCCACGTTAATGGCTATGTGAAAGAAGAATACAGAGCCTACTCCATATGCATAACATCGGCTGAACACACTTCGTTGCCTTTCGGCTACTGCGACAATACGGAACAGGAGAACCAGGTAAAGACCCAGTAAGACAAAACTCCCCACAAACCCAAATCCCTCTCCGATGGTGCAGAAGATAAAGTCGGTTCGTTGCTCGGGAACAAAATCGTATCGTGTTTGTGTGCCTTTTAATAAACCCTTTCCAATAAACCCGCCACTACCAATCGCGATCTTGGATTGTTTTACATTATAGTCTGTGTCTTTTTTGGAAGCACCCGATTCTTTGTCATCTCCGGGTTTCATGTATTCAGCAGGAATATCACGGCCTATGGTAGAGAAAATCCTTTCCACCTGGTGTTCCTGTAAAACATGTTTGAAAATAAACGGCACCCCAAATCGGACCAATCCCACACAGAGTAACCAGACAATTACTACATTTCGAAGCAGGCCGCGTTGCCGTTTTAATTGACGGCGGAGAAAATACAAGAGTACCAAGGCAAGTGCCGTCAAAATGATCGCGAGGAGGTTCTTCTCCACCAGCAGGGTGGCAACGACCAAAACCGCTGCTGAAAAACCGATGATCAGGATCGAGGAAGGGAGCCCTTCACGGTACATCACAATAAAAAAAGAAAAATATACCAGTGCCAATCCGGTTTCTTTTTGGGCAATGCTCAACAACGCAGGTAACAAGGCAATACCAGCAGCAATGAGCTGCGCTCTTGTTTTGCTAAAATCCGTTTCCACCCTGGATAAATATTTAGCGAGGGCCAGGGCTACGGTGATCTTACAAAACTCTGCCGGTTGAAACTGAAAAGAGCCCAGCCGGATGATGGATTCAGTTCCCTTGACACTTGTACCAATAGCAAACACCGACAACATCAACAGAATACCCATGGCATACCAAAGGTTAGCCGTAGCGGTAAAAAATTTACTATCGATCAGCATGATGACCAGCGCGATCATCCCGGCTGCAAGAAAGAAATAGAACTGGCGGCTATAGTCTGTTTTAAATCCTAAAAAAGAAGAGACAATGGGGTTTCCCTCCCGGTAGGTGGCCGCGAAGATCGCCAGTATACCGATGAGCGAAAGAAAGAACCATAACCAGACCAATGCCCAGTCAGTTCCTTTGGATATGGCAGGGTTACGTTGGTTCATGGATGGGTGTTTCTTCTTTGTTTATCATCGGGTATATTCATCAGGATCAACTGTCTTTTGGGAAGTTTTGGCGGAGAAGGCTCCTTTTGCCTTTGTCCAAAACTGATATAGCGACGGATATAATTACTGTCCTTTGTTGTTTTGAACCACCAATAAGCCCGGGTAGAATCTTCAATGAACTGCTTCCGTTTCAGATAGGAAGGCATAATATTCGCGTTGGCCAGTTCTTCCACTTTTGCTATGCGTTCCGGACGCAAGGTATCATTCAGGTATTTCTCCATCAGGATCGAAGATATAGGACCGGCCCAGGTTCCCCCAAACCCCGCATTTTCCACCACCACCGCAATCGCAATTTTTGGATTTTCCCGGGGGGCAAAACACACGAATACCGAGTTATCCTTCAATTGGATCCTTCTCCGGTCAAGAATGATAAAGTTCTCCGCGGTACCTGTCTTAGCACATACATTGATCCCGGGTATGGCGGCAGACCGGGCGGTTCCGCTTTCCACCACATCCTGCATACCACTGATCACTTCTTCAAAAAGGTCATCCGATAAATGAGTCAACACGTTGTTCCGCACCCGGAACGGCTTAAGTACTGTATCCTTCTCTGTTTCATTATCGATCTTTTCCACGAGGTGCGGCGTATAATAGTACCCTTTATTGGCGATCATGCACATTGCATTTGCCAGTTGCAAGGGTGTAGCCAGCATCATGTCCTGCCCAATACCCAGGGTGAGGTTTGTACAGGAGTTCCAGGCATTACGATAGGTTTTATTGTAAACAGCTGAATCAGGAATATTCCCTTTGTCTTCGCTGGGCAGGTCAATACCCAGTTTTACCCCAAGACCAAAGAGGTTCATATAGTCATGCCATTTCTCATACCCCTTTTTCACACTCCCGTATTTGGGATTGTCCACGGTCATGCGGTAGATGTGGGCGTAATAGGAGTTGCAGGAGTTGGCAATGGAAAGACGGAGATTGGCAGCATGACCGGCATTGCTGTGTGTACAGGCAGGTTTTCCATGTCCACAGGCATAATACCTCCCCGAGCAGGGGTAGCCGAAATTGGCATCAATAACCCCTTCCTCCAAGGCCACCAGGGCACCAATGGGTTTAAAGGTGGATCCGGGGGGATATTGGCCTTTGATAGCCCGGTTAAGTAAAGGGCCGGAAACATCCAGCGCCAGTTTGCTGTAATTCTTTGAGAAAGCGGAACCGGTAAGGTCGTTGGGATTAAAGGTAGGTCCCGATGCCATGGCCAATATGCCGCCGGTCTTGGGATCAATGGCCACCACAGCCCCTACCTTATTGGTCATCATTTTTTCGGCGAGCTGTTGCAATTCTATGTCGATATAGGTCCTTAGCCCCCTACCGGCTACGGCAGCTGTATCAAACTCTCCATTCTCGTAAGGGCCTTGTACGCGGTTGAAATTATCCCGCAGCAGGAACTGCACCCCTCTTTCTCCCATCAGGATATTTTCATAATAGGATTCGAGTCCGCTCTTTCCAATATAGTCACCCATCCGGTAGAAATCCCCTGAGCGTTCGATCTCCCGTTGGTTCACCTCGGCGATATATCCCAAAATATGGGCGGCGGCATTATAAGGATACAAACGAACCGGGCGTTCCTGGAGAAAAAAACCATTGCTGAAACGCCACATGTTCTCTTCGATGACGGCCAGTTTATCCGCGGTCAACAGCGGTTCAAAGACGGACGGCCGGAAACTTTTGTTCTTATCGATCGAGGCTTTGATCCTTTTTTTGAATTCGATGGTATCGATCGCCAATAAGCGGCAAAGGGTAAGGGTATCAATATTCTTTACTTCGGCCGGTGTCACCATCAGGTCAAACATCTTGATATTATTCAGGATGGCGCGGCCTTTCCGGTCATAAATGATCCCGCGGGAAGGATAAATGATCTTCTTTAAGATAGCCTGCTCATCTGCCAGTTTCTTGTACTTGCCGGAAATGACCTGCAGGTTGAATAACTGAGCCGTAATGACGATGAATACCGCCAGAAAAATAAGGCGTATGATTCGGCTCCGCGACTGGTTGAACACAGACATAATAAGGGAGGGTGTAGCGTAAGGTAAGTTTCGAAATTAGTAGTCAAAGCTACAATTCAAAAAAATCAAATTCAATAGTCAATGAAAAAAAATATGTTAAGCCACATTGGTACGAAACTTCATTTTACGGGGAAACAACAGTTCAGCCGTAAAAATAAGCAACAAGCTCACCGCAGAGGTACCGAGTATCTTTACGAGAAAGAGCCAGAAGGATCCAAACTGCAGCCACTCGAGGAAAACCAGGTAGCTGTTGTGCAGGAGTACCAGCACAATGATGTAGACACTATAAGGCGCCCATCCCATGGCTTTTGGGGAAGGCTCCCGGTAGTTGAATTCGGTGCTGTCGCGCGGAGTAAGGACATTGATCAGAAAGGGCCTCACATAAGCAATGAGTACACAGGCCGCTGCATGTAACCCGGGCGAAGGGGTAAAATAATCGAGCGTAAGCCCCGTCAGGAAACCCATGACCAATAACCAGAACCTCGACAGGGAGAAAGGCAGCCAGAGGATAAACAGGAAATAAAGGATCGGCACAAAGGCCTGGTGCAATGGGGGTATTTTATCCAGCACAAAAACCTGGATACCGATGAACACTACAAAACGGATGATATTTCTTAACAAGTCGCTCAATTCGTTTTCTTTTGTGATTCTTCTACCTTTTTGCGCGTATCCTTATCCAACTTGATTTGCTCTTCATAAAAGAGGTTCTCGATCACAAACACCTGTTGAATCCGTCTGAAATTCACAAAGGGTTTGATCTTCAGGATATAATCCCCTGAGGCTTTTTCGTTATCGATCTCCCTGACCGTGCCCACCAGTAAACCGGGAGGGAAACTACCCAGTTCAAAGGGGCTTGTGATCACCGTATCCCCAATGGCAATGGAGTCACTGCGGGGTACTCTTTTCAGGATCAGCGTTCCGGCATCCTTGCCATCCCATTCCAGGCGGCCAGTGGTCTTGCTCCTTTTCATCATGACATATGTAAACCGCTGTACGTGCAACAGGCTCATGATCTGACTAAAATTGGCGCTCACATTGGCCACCACACCTACCGGTGTTCCGTCGGAGCTTACCACCGCCATATTATCCTTGATCCCCTGGTTGGCGCCCCGGTTGATCTGAATATAATTTTTGTCTTTGATCGTGGAATTGGCTACCACTTTGGCTTCACGCCAGTAATATTGACGCATTCGACCGGTGGTATCATAGCTCACTGTATCGATCACGAGTTGACGAGAGCTATCGGGAACCATAAAATTGGAAGAGAGTAAATTGAGCAGCGAGTCATTCATCCGGTGAACACGCACATTCTCTTCGCGGAGGTGAAAATAGTCATCCACTTTATCAACCTGCGTATTTACCCGACCGGTCACTTCATTGGCTACACCTAAAAAGCGTGCACGCTGGTACCGGTTATAAGAAAAAAGAAAAGACAGGGCAATCAGTTGCAGCACCAGAAAACTGATGAAGGTAGAATACCGCCGAAGAAGAAGAATGACATTTCGCATAAGGGGGTGAGGTCAGCACGTGGCGACCGGTTTACCGCATCACAAAAGGATACCTATCGTAATTCTTGAGCGCGATCCCGGTGCCTCTTACTACACTTTTCAGCGGGTCATCGGCTACATGTACGGGAAGTTTGATCTTTTGGCTTAATCGTTTGTCCAGTCCGCGTAACAATGCTCCACCACCGGTAAGATATAAGCCACGGCGATAAATATCTCCGGCCAGTTCGGGTGGTGTTTGCTCCAATGCTTTCAATATGGCTTCTTCGATCTTGAAAATACTTTTATCCAATGCCTCCGCGATCTCCTGATAACTCACCATGATCTGTTTGGGAATTCCCGTTACAAGGTCACGACCATTGACCGGAATATCATCCGGGGGGTTATCAAGATCTTTCATGGCTGCACCGATCTGGATCTTGATCTGCTCAGACGTACGTTCACCGATCAATAAGCTATGGTAACGACGAAGGGCTTCCATAATATCTGCTGTGAATTCATCACCGGCGATGCGGATACTCTGATCACACACGATACCGGCCAGCGCGATTACAGTAATACCTGTGGTACCACCACCGATATCAATGATCATGTTGCCCACGGGTTCTTCTACATCAATACCAATACCCAGCGCTGCGGCCATGGGTTCATGAATGAGATATACTTCTTTTGCTCCGGCTTGTTCAGCGCTGTCACGTACCGCACGCTTCTCCACTTCCGTAATGGAAGAAGGGATACAGATCATCATGCGCCAACTGGGAGGGAACAAAGGTTTCTTGGGATAAACGAGTTTGATCAATTCACGGATCATCAATTCCGCGGCGTTGAAATCGGCGATCACACCATCTTTCAACGGACGAACGGTACGGATACTCTCATGTGTTTTTTCGTGCATCATCAAAGCCTTCTTCCCCACAGCAAGTACTTCCTTGGGGTTATTTCTATTGAGGGCAACAATGCTCGGCTCATTCACTACCACTTCTTCATTATGTATGATCAGGGTGTTGGCGGTACCCAGGTCGATCGCAATTTCTTGTGTAAACCAGTTAAAAAGTCCCATTTATTCAGGTTGGATTTATGCGTGCAAAGTTGGTGTAATATTTTGAATATACAAACCATTAACTTCAAGTCATGTCGCGAACCGTCTGGATACTTTCCCTGGTGAGCCTGTTCGCCGATGTGGCGAGCGAAATGTTGTACCCTGTGGTACCGCTTTATCTCCGGGAAATGGGGTTTTCCCTATTCCTGATCGGGCTGCTCGAAGGAGTGGCCGAGTGTACTGCCGGTATCACCAAGGGGTATTTTGGTAAAAGAAGTGATGAAACCGGAAGGCGTTTACCCTATATCCGGGGAGGATATTTGCTAAGTGCGCTTTCTAAACCGCTCATGGTGGTCTTTGCCTGGCCTCTCTGGGTATTTGGTGCCCGGACCATGGACCGTCTGGGGAAAGGAATGCGCACTGCCGCCCGGGATGCCATGCTCTCCGCAGCCGCCAGTCCCGAAAACAGGGCCCGTGTCTTTGGTTTTCACAGAGGGATGGACACGGCCGGGGCGGTCGCCGGACCACTCATCGCCCTGTTATTTCTGCACTTTCTGCCCGGTGATTATCGGCCCTTGTTTTATTGGGCTTTCATACCTGGAATAGTGGCCGTTATGCTGCTCTTTTTGCTCAAAGAAACACGCTCTCCTTCTTCTACCGTAGGGAGAAAAGGTTTTTTCTCCTTTTTTGGATATTGGAAAAAGGCGGATCCGGGCTATCGGAAACTGGTAGCCGGTTTGTTGTTCTTTGCCCTCTTCAATAGTTCCGACGTCTTTTTACTCTTAAAAACCCGGGAAGTGACTGGCAGTGATACGCTCACGATCGGTGCCTATATTTTCTATAACGCCATATTCGCCATTTTTTCCTACCCGATGGGGGCCCTGGCAGATAAAAAAGGATACCGTCCGGTCATGTTGCTGGGGCTGGTCCTGTTCGCTATCGTCTATGGCGGTTTTGCCTTCGCCAACTCCACCACCGTGCTTCTAATTCTATTCTTTCTTTATGGGATTTTTGCCGCGGCCACAGACGGACTCGCCAAGGCGTGGATTTCGCGTTTTGCCCCAAAAACAGATACGGGAACCGCGATTGGCTTGTTCACCTCGGGGCAAAGCCTGGCCAGCCTGGCAGCCAGCAGCACCGCAGGCCTGTTGTGGGGCCTCGGAGGCAGCCCCCTGCCCTTCCTCATCTCCGCCATGGCAGCACTTATCACCGCAGTTTATTTCTATTTCAAAGAAATTGCGGGCCCGCTCGACTGATTTTGGCACAATAGTGGATAATTGGTAGTAGATTAACCAGTTACATCATCCTAATTTCGTCACCTAAACCAGTAATTATGAAGAAGATTATCGTAGCGGCAGCCATTTTTCTCACTATTTCCGTTACCCGTAGCTCAGCACAGGATTATACCACAGCCCTGGGTGTTAAGTTCTGGGATGGAGGTGGTATCACCTTGAAACACTTTTTTAACGAACAAAATGCCGGCGAACTGATCGGATACTTTTGGAGCCAGGGGGCCCGCTTTACCGGACTCTATGAGATCCATGGAGATATCAGCAATGCCGGTGGACTCCGCTGGTATATCGGACCCGGCGCCCACGTCGGTTTCTATAATTCCAAATATGGCGACGGCGCTTATTTTGGCGTAGATGGGGTTCTCGGTCTGGATTACAAATTCAACAACGCTCCAATTAACCTTTCGATTGACTGGCAACCTTCCATTGAATTTGGCTCCGGTCGTGGATTTTATGGCGGATGGGGAGGATTGGGCGTGCGGTATACATTCGGCAATTAAGCCTTAACACGTTTTGCCCATAAGCACGAATTGAAACAAATGAGTCGAATGACACGAATTTTATTTAATCAATTCGTGTCATTCGACTCATTCCTCATAATTCGTGTCAAATCTTCCAATCTTCAAATTATAAATCCCAGCCTGCGCTCCATTTCCACTCCCAACTCCGGTAAACGCTTTCGTTCAATAAGAAAACTTGTTAACCGGGCAATGTCTTTAAAGATATAATGCTTGTCTGCAGCAGCACGCAAATAATCCTTCCCTGTACTTCCTCCCGTGCCGATCCGGGTGCCAATGATCCGGTGAACCATATTCATATGCCGGTAACGCCAGTTACTCAGTTGCTCATCGATCTCCAACAACACATGCAATAATTGATAAGGCAATTGCAGCAAAGGATAACCCCTGTATAACATAATAAAGAGGGCTGCCCGGCAGGAGGCTGGGGATAAGCTACGCTCTGTATCAGTTCCATTAAAGAAAACTTCCTCAAAGGCCTGAAGGTTTCCCTTCTCCGCTTCAGCGAGACTTTGCGTCAGCCGGTATTTGTACTCCTGCCAGAAGGGATGGACCCCTTGCTCCACAGGAACAGATGTCCTGAACTCGGCCCAATTTTGTGCCTGATCAAAAAACGGCATCCGTTCCAGCCATTCATTGAGCAATTGCAAAAGAGACTCTTGCTCCTCCGCATTTTTAATGATACCGACATGCTCTGGCCTCAATTGAGAAACATAGTACTCCTTACCATGTCGATGTTCAAATTTCAAACCCAGTTTTGCTTCCAGTTCTTTAAACTGCCAACTTTGAAATCCGGAAGCGGGACGCAACATATCCCGAAAATCAAGAAAGTCCATCGGGTTCATGGTCTCCATGATATCGATCTGATGTACCAATACTCTCAGTGTGGTAACTACACGTTGAAGACGATGAACCAATGTTTGCAATTCGGGGGAGTTGTCATTCACTTCCGGTTGGCGAAGAATACCGATGGCTGAATCTACTTCGTGGTGAATGAGTTTGAACCATAGTTCATAGGCCTGGTGAATAATGATGAAAAGGGTTTCATCATGTGCCGGCTCGCCCCTTTTTATGCTTTCGGGGAACTGGGCATTGAGAATTTTATCAAGCTGTAAATAGTCGTGGTAATGCACATCGTTGGCCGGCATAAGGATCGTTTAGTCCGCAAAGTTAGCCATCCACCTAATAGGCCGGTATAAACTCATACCCGATATCGCGGCGATAGTAAATGCCATCGAACTGGGTATGGTGGAGGATCTCTAAAGACGAATCCACAGCATCTTTGATGGTTTCTCCAAAAGAGGTTACACAGAATACCCGTCCTCCATTGGTCACCACTTTTCCATCTTCCATCTTGGTGCCCGCATGAAAGAGCATGGATTGTTTGCCATATTTTCCATCAAGTCCGGTGATCTCATAGCCTTTTTCATACGGGCCAGGATAACCCCGACTTACGGCCACCACGGTTGCGGCGGCGCGGGGGTCTGTTTCCATGCGCACTTTATCCAGCTCCTGGCGGGCTGTAGCGACAAATAAACCGACCAGGTCATTGTTCATTCTTGGCAATACCACCTCGGTTTCAGGATCACCCAGACGGCAATTGTATTCGATCACAAACGGATCACCATTCACATTGATCAGTCCAAAGAAGATAAACCCTTTATAATCGATCCCGTCTTTGCTTAATCCGGCAATGGTAGGTTTGATCACTCTTTCTTCCACCTTGTGCATAAAGCCGGGGGTAGCGATCGGAACAGGGCTAACGGCACCCATACCACCAGTATTCAAACCGGCATCCCCTTCTTTGGCACGTTTATAGTCTTTGGCCTCCGGGAGAGTGACATAATGTTTCCCATCCGTCAGTACAAAAACACTCAATTCGATTCCGGTCAAAAATTCTTCGACCACTACTTTGCGGCTGGCTTCCCCAAATTTCAATTCTTTCACCATCAATTCAAACTCAGCCATGGCCTCTACATGGTTCTGACAAATGGCTACACCCTTTCCGGCGGCTAATCCATCTGCCTTGATCACTATAGGTAAGGCATGTGCCCGTAGGTACTCCATGCCCTGCTGATAATTTTCCTGCGTAAATTCCTGATAGGCCGCGGTAGGAATGTTGTGCCGCTTCATAAAGGCTTTAGCAAAGGCCTTGGATCCTTCCAACTGGGCGCCTTCTTTGGATGGACCAATGAACATAATATCCTTTAATCCGGGTTTGGATTGGAAATAATCATAAAGTCCGTTCACCAAGGGTTCTTCAGGTCCAACGACCACCATCTTGATGACCTCATCCAGGCAAAATTTTTCGATGGCTTCAAAATCAGCAATGTCGATATCGACATTCTGTCCGCATTGAGCGGTACCGGCGTTGCCGGGAGCGATAAAAAGGGGATTGGCCCAAACACTTTGGTTAATCTTCCATGCCATTGCGTGTTCGCGGCCGCCAGAGCCTAACAGTAAGATTTTCATTACGGACTGAAGTGTTTTTTAATACGTCCTGCGAATATCGGATAAGGCAGTTAAAGATAACAGGAAATATTTGTGAGTAAAAGAAATTGTTTACTTTTCAGCATTAATATATTGTGATCCAGATCAATTCATCAAAACAAGCTGTATGACTTCAACTTCAACCACCTCCGGTCATCCGAAGGGTCTTTGGGTTTTGTTTACAACAGAAATGTGGGAGCGCTTCAATTTCTATGGCATGCGAGCCTTGCTTTCCCTCTTTCTGGCTGAAGCCTTAATGATGGGTAAGCAGGAGGCCTCAATTATATATGGGGGTTTCCTTGGACTTTCTTACCTCACCCCGATGCTGGGTGGTTATATATCGGATAAATACCTGGGCAACCGCAATTGTATCCTGCTTGGTGGTGCCACCATGGGTGTTGGTCAATTGTTATTATTCTTTAGTGGCAGTTTGTTCAAAACCAACCTGCCCCTTTCTACAAATATCATGTGGCTGGCCTTGCTGGCCATTATCCTGGGTAATGGTTTCTTTAAACCCAATATCTCTTCCATGGTGGGAAGCCTTTATCCCAAAGAACAAAAGAACAAACTGGACTCTGCCTTTACCCTGTTTTACCTGGGTATCAATGTGGGAGCTACCCTGGGACAGTTCATCTGCCCATTCTTTGGCGATGTGGAAACCAATGGCGTGCGTGACCTGTCGGCTTTTCGTTGGGGATTTCTCGCAGCCGGTATCGCCATGTTTGTCGGTACAATCTCTTTCTATTTTTTAAAGAATAAATATGTCATCACTCCCCAGGGAGAAGCGATTGGTGGCCGGCCTAAAAAATCAGATATCCCCGAAGGGGAGTCAGAAAGTGCCAAGTTTACGACCACCAGCATCATCATTTCCATCGTATTGCTGGTCGCTGCTACCTATGGTTTGCACCTGCTGATGGCAGGCCCCGGCGATTCAGTCATCAAAAAATGGTTATACCCCTTCATATTTGCCGCCGGTATCAGTCTGGGCTATCTGATCCTCTCGGATAAAACAATCACCAAAGTTGAACGCGACCGGATATGGGTACTATATATTGTCTGCTTTTTCGTGATGTTCTTCTGGGGCGCTTTTGAACAAGCAGGCTCCTCGCTCACTTTCATCGCCGATAACCAAACGGATACCCGCATCCTGGGTTGGACCATGCCCCCAAGCATGGTTCAGAATTTCAACGGGATCTTTGTGATGGCTTTTGCCATTCCTTTCAGCCTGTTATGGATATGGATGAATAAACGAAAACTGGAACCCATTTCCCCGGTCAAACAAGCCTGGGGACTTATGCTGATCGCCCTGGGTTATTTCATTATCGCTACACAGGTAAAGGGCCTGGGTATTAGTGGTAAAGTTGGTATCATCTGGATGATCATCCTTTACCTCCTGCATACCTGGGGTGAACTCTGTCTGTCGCCGATCGGTCTGTCGCTCGTGGCCAAACTCGCCCCCAAACGGTTTGCCTCCTTGCTCATGGGTGTATGGTTCCTCGGAAACGCAGGCGGTTATGTGCTCACAGGTGTATTGGGTGCCTTGCTGCCCCCGACAACCGAAGCCTATGTGAAAATGGATAAAGAGAATATTAACCTGAAAGGAATTCTGGATAAGGAAGTCGACCCTACCCCGGATCAACTTTTCACACTGGCCAAAAATAAGATCGCGACAACGGTTGACTATGACAAAGGGCGCGAGTTCAACCTCGATTTTGAAAAGATCTTAAAAGCTACAGATACCACACTCAGCACCCAACAATTGGAGCTGATCAAAAAGGAGAATATTTTAACGGTGGGTTATCCCAAGTTCGTAGGGTTCACCTTGAAGAGCTTGTATGATTTCTTCATGTTGTTTGTGATCCTGTGCGGAGCTGCAGGCCTTCTCCTGTACTCCTTAACACCGATGATGAAAAAAATGATGCACGGGGTAAGGTAATCCCAGACCTCTTTTCATCATTCATTCACCAAAACGATTGTCCATGTGGAAGCATCACCCCAAAGCCCTGCCCTTTCTTTTCTTTTCTGAAATGTGGGAACGATTTGGGTACTACCTGATGATCGGGATCTTTACCCTTTACCTCAAGGATGTAAAGGCAGGGTATGGAATGACCGAGGCTGAGTCTGCCGATCTCTATGGCACGTTTATCGCACTCGTTTTCCTGACTCCCTTTTTGGGAGGCCTGCTGGCCGACCGGTTTCTTGGTTACAGTAAATCCATCATTGCGGGTGGATTGATGATGGGATTGGGTTATTGCCTGATGTCCATCCATAACCTGCCGATCCTCTATGTTTCCATGACCTTGGTGATCATTGGAAACGGGTTCTTCAAACCTAATATCTCCACCTTGCTGGGGAACGTGTACAATACCCCGGAACATGTAGCGCGTAAGGACGAAGGCTATAATATCTTTTATATGGGCATCAATATCGGTGCCTTTATCTGCAACTTTATCAGCGCGGTATTGTACATCACCTATGGATGGGGGGCTGCATTCTTTGCTGCAGGTGTGGGTATGTTTATAGGAGTGATCACCTATATCGTAGGGTTACGCCATTACCGGTCATACGATGTTAAAAAAGAATTGAAAGAGGGCGATATGCCATTTACGCGGATCGTTTTGCTTATCCTTGCTCCTTCCGTGGCCGCCGGGGTGCTTGGATGGTTGATACCGGGCACCATCTTTGGTTCCGATTCCACCGACGCCTTCATCTTTGCTTGTATACCCGTCATTTATTTTTACAGTACGATTTATTTCAAGGCCGAAAAAGAAGAAAAGCGACCCATTGCTGCGCTGCTGGCCATTTTTGCGGTGGTGATATTGTTCTGGGCCGTGTTTAAACAAAATGGTTCTGCCCTTAATACCTGGGCCGACCGCTATACGGACAGACAGGTAACAGGTACTACCCAAAAAGTATTTGATAACCTGATCCTGGCCAAGCAGGTTGTTTATGCAAAAGATTCCGTTCCCGTGTACGATGACCAGTTCCGGTTACAAAAGGAAAATGGGAAGATCCTTTTTGAATACAATTATCCGCCCTATTTTAAGAACATCCCCGAGCAAAAAAAGCCCGCCGAGAAGGAATCCATCAGTCTCTGGGCCACCAATCTGAGTCAATCCATCAACCCGGGTTGGGTGATCCTGCTTACCCCCTTGATCATTTCCTTTTTTGCCTGGCGCAGACGAAAGGGCAAAGAACCCTCCACCGCTACCAAGATCGCGTTTGGGCTTTTTATCAGCGGGCTGTCTGCCCTGGTGATGGTAGGGGCTGTGTATGCCAGTCAAAACGGAGGAGAGAAAGCAAGTGCCTGGTGGTTGATCGCCAGTTATGGAGTGATCACGGTAGGTGAATTATTGCTAAGTCCAATGGGGCTCTCGATTGTATCCAAACTGAGCCCTTTGCGTATCAGCTCATTGATGATGGGAGGCTGGTTTGTTTCTACGTCGATCGGCAATAAATTATCCGGCGTATTGGCTACCATGTGGGATAAGTATGACCATAAGAGCAATTATTTCTGGTTAAATTTTATCCTGCTCATGGGCGCCGCCATGGTTTGCTTTATGATGCTGCGCTGGCTCAACAGGGTCATGAAGGAAAAAGGTGTTGCCTGATGTTCGCTGGTCAAATAAAGGAAAGATGGGGATAGGTTTGTTTCAGGATAGCCGCGTCATCCGCCCCCAGCCATTTATTTAAAACCGTAGCATAGACGGATTTAAAATCCACCTTGTATTTCAGGTCACCTTCCTCCAGATCGCTCAGATCAGGTAATTCATTGATTAATCCTTTTTTCTTCAACCCACCTCCTACAAAGAACATATTGTTGGCCGTACCATGATCGGTACCCCCGCTGGCATTTTGTGATACCCTTCTTCCAAATTCACTAAAGGTCATCAACATCACATCGTCAAAACGTCCGTTGGCTTTCAGGTCTTTGGTAAAAGCAGCAATTGCATCGTTCATTTCGGTAAATAAACGTTGTTGGGTAAACTGCTGGTTGACATGGGTATCAAAACTTCCCAATGACAGGTAATATACCTTGGTATTGATATCTGAGTAGATCAGAGAGGCGATGGTTTTAAGGTCGGTGCCTAATTGAGTTTGCGGATAAACAGCCTTGGTGGGGCTCATTTTGCTTTGCTGAAAGATATAGTCTGCAGATGAAAGGGTGGAAGCCATGGTCTTGTACAAATAGTCCACGGGTTGCTCGCCGGGTTCGTCCACATGCTGTTTCATCACTTCACGAAAGAAACGCTCATTGGCGGTACCATAAAGCCGGCGTGGATCACGCATGGCAATGGCATTGACCTGTTCACCCTTCAGCGCGAGGCTCAACATATCATCCAATTCAAGAGCGTAGGTAGGTTTATCACAACCGCTACATTGCGCATCGAGATACCTGCCCACCCATCCATTGTTCCAGTAATCGCGGCTATCACTGGCGCTGTGCCAGATATCCATGCTCCGAAAATGAGAACGGTCTGGATTAGGATAACCGACACTGTTGAGTATGGCCAACTCACCTTCATCATACAAACCTTTGAGGGCTACCAGTGAGGGGTGAAGTCCGGCCTCTTCCGTAAGGGCAAGCGCCTTTGTCTTTTCAATTCCGAGGCGGGGTCGCTCCTTGTAATAAATATCGTTGTAGGTGGGTATAACCGTATTCAATCCATCATTCCCACCGCTTAGCTGCAAGATCACCAAGACCCTGTTACCCTTGGGCACAACGGCTTTTCCATCAAAAGCCTTTAAAAATCGCGGCACCAAAAGCGAAGCCGTGGCCAGGGAACCCATTTGTAAAAACGCTCTTCTTCGTACCATGGTTGTTACGTTATTTTTTATTCGATATCGGGTGTTCCAAGTCCGAGGGCCGGAAGTCCGAAGTTGGACTCCGGACTTCCGACGCCGGACTTTCAGCTATGCCAGCTGATATTCCGGCAAACTCATTAACTGCAAGGTCACCGAGCGGACAAAATCTTCCCGGCTTTTGGAATTACTGAACTGAACGATCAATGAACTATTGATCTGGCTGTCGGCCATCAGCAGGTTCCCGACAATGCTATCCACCAGCTTGTCTTTTTCTGTTTTACTGTATTGTTCGATATAGGCCTTCCAATCTATGGTGGCTTTGATCAATGCCCTTTTGTTCATTCCTTTTACCGGTATTTTATCCGCATCATTCTTTTTTCCCATCTGCTGGTCATCGTCATCCTTGGCGCGTATATTCAATTCATCTGCATCCACGATCAGTTGGGGTATCCGCATCCGCAACAATAAGGTTGAGCTGTCGATCCATGATTTCCCGCCTGGCCATCCGGCCACATTAGGAGGATAGAACAATACCTGACCCAGGGCTTTTTGTAAAAACAACAGGCTTTCCTCATTTTCCAGTTCCATCGGCAACATCCGAGGGATACCAACCAATAGTTCAACGGGAGATTTGATATGACTCCCGATATTCTTCTCGTCAAAAAACCAATCGCTGGTAAAAATATCCTCGGCCAGTTTACCGATCTGGTAATTACTTTGATAGAACCGTTCAGCAAGCCATTCCACTTTTGCCTCATCCACCTGCTCATTGACAAAGAACCGATACAGTTTGCGGGTAATGTAGCGGGCGGTTTGTTTTTGGGCCAGCAAATGATCCAATACCTCCTCCCCTGTAAGGTTACCTGTGCGACCCAATACGGTCTTAGTCCCGGTATCATGTTGAAACCTCCGAAATACGAATTCGCCCTGCAGGTTGGCCGACCAACCGGTAAATGCACGGGCGGCTTCCTTGATATCCTGTTCGGTATAATTTCCACGCCCCAGGGTAAAGAGTTCCATTACCTCGCGGGCAAAATTTTCATTGGGGTGGTCTTTACGGTTTTGCTGATTATTTAAAAAGTTGAGCATGGCCGCCGATTTGGAGACGGCATGTAACATGTCCCTAAAACTACCCAACGCGTTCTTCCGAAGAATATCCAATAACCCTTGCTGATAATATACGTTGAGGTTGCGGCAGGCAAAATGACCATGCCAGAACAACGCGAATTTTTCGCGAAGCTGAGCATCCGAATTCACCATTTCCTTGAACCAGGTCAGGTTCAGGCTGCGGATCCTTTCCCTCGACATTTGCTGCATTTTCTTTTTCTCTTCCTGGCTCAGCTCTTTCTTTTGCTGCCGGCCAGCCTCTTCCAACCCGGCCTTCAGCCCGTCCAGATAGTCCCCTGCCACATCCATATACGCGGGAGTGACTTTGGAAGATTGCTGCAGTGCCTTAAATAACTGGGTAGGGGAAAGGGTTTCCAGGTCAGCTAATTGCTCCACAGAAGGGCCAAAACCGGCCCTCCACATGAGGTGGTGATTCCTGGTTTTAAGGGATAGTGACATGTGGGTTTGGACTGGGGTTGAGGGGGAAGGTTTAATCCGCCTTCATCCGCTCAAACAAAGCCTCCAACGTCTCATTCTTCGCTACGCCATTCTTATTGAACATTGGGTCTGCCTTGATATATTCGATCCGGTTTTTGAGGTCGGGGTGGGAGCTGATCCATTCGGCAGGGACTTCTTCACCTGATCGTTGTACCTCCTTTTCCAAAAGTTTGAATAACCCTACAAACCCATTTCCGTCGATCTTTCGATCGGCCAGAATTTTAAGCCCGTCCAGGTCGGCTTCTTTCTCCAGTTTCCGGGAGTAGTTGAGGGTTTTCAACTGATCGGCCTGAAGCATGGCCTGATTCATCACCCCGCCCATATCACCAAATAGCATGGAAAGGAAAAGCGATGAACCAAGAGAGCGGAAAAGGGAACGAGTGGTATGTTTATTCTGGATATGTGTGAATTCATGCGACAACAGCGCCGCCAGTTCCTCGTAGTTATCCATATCATTCAGCAACCGGTCGTACACCACAATATTACCACCGGGTACGGCAAAGGCATTGGCCACATCTTCCTTCACTACCGTGATGTGGACATCGTATGCTGTTTCGATCTTCATCTCGGCAAAAAAATCATTGAGCAACAGGGTCTGTCTATCATTGGTAGTATACCCGGAAAGGAGTGTACTCATCATCCCATCCCCCAGTTTTTCCTCATAGGAAACAGGGACCCGCCTCGCAAGCCTTTCCGCCAAAAAGGGAATACCCCAGATGTAGAAAGAAACCATCAAGGCCACCAGGACCAGAAGGACCTTTACCAGTGTGGACGCCCCATTGCCAAATGTCTTACGCAACCAGGACCGGTCATTTTTCCCCAACTTACGTTCCAAAGCCTCGGTAAAACCGGGATGGTTCACCTCGATCGTTTGAAGCGGAATGCCCAGGTACTTGACACGGGTGGTACCCACCTGCTGAAATTGTTGCCGGAGAATTTTGTCATAATACCAGAAAACCTCGCGTGCCGAGCCATCTTCAAAATGGATGGCCATTTTTTGCTGACCAAAAGAAACACGCACCGATTGCGGCTGACCTTCGCCGAGATAATATATTCCGGAAAATGACTCCATACGAGCAAATGAATTAAGAAGAATTACTTAGCAAAGCTACCTTTTTTCACGGTTTGCAACATTGTTGTTATAATATTTGGCTAACAGTTGTTATATGAAATTTAAAAAAATATATATTGATGGATCATTTTTTTTTAACCAAACCACACGCGTATTTATGAAAAAAACCCTTGCTTTCCTCTTAGGAGGTGTCTTGCTCGTTGCGGCTTGTAAAAAATCCGCAGGCCCGGCAGAAGAGATCCAGGCTGAAGAATCAGCTATCTCCCAAAGGATCTGTTTCGCGAATGAAGTTTTACAACAACAATTACAGGAAGATCCGGGATTGGCTGACCGGATGGCGGCTATCGAACGTTTTACGCAACAATTCGCTGCGAGCCCCGAATCACAACGTTTACTTGCCAATGGAATCATTGAAATTCCGGTTGTTTTCAATGTATTGTATCGTACTGCGGCCCAGAATGTTTCCCTGGCCCAATTGCAGTCACAGATCGATGTATTGAACGAAGATTATAGTGCCACGAATGCTGACTATAACCTGACCTCTACCTACCAAAGTGTAAAGTCGGGCGATATTCAGATCCGGTTTGTACTTGACCAGGTGATCCGCAAACAAACCAACAAAACAAGTTGGAGCACAAACAATGCGATGAAAAAATCTGCACAAGGCGGTATCAATCCTACCAGCCCCACAACCAAACTCAATATCTGGGTTTGTAATATGGGGGGTGGTATCCTTGGTTATGCACAATTCCCTGGTGGTGCTTCTTCAACAGATGGTGTGGTATTGGATGATAACGCTACCGGCCGTACAGGTACTGCTGCAGCGCCATTCAACAAAGGCCGCACGGCAACCCATGAAGTGGGTCATTGGCTGAACCTTCGTCATATCTGGGGTGATGCTACTTGTGGCAACGACCAGGTTGGGGATACTCCGCTTCACAACACAGCTAACTATGGTTGTCCCGCTGCAGGTCACTTAAGTACCTGTTCCGGAACACCTGTAGAAATGACCATGAACTATATGGACTACTCCGATGATGCTTGTATGTATATGTTCAGCGTAGGACAGAAAACCCGTATGCTGGCCACATTTGCAACCGGCGGCCCGAGGAATAGTTTTGCGCAGCCATAATAAGTATCGTGAGACGTGAATTGTGAATCGTGAGAACAAACTCACGTCTCACGATTCACGTCTCACGATTTTTATCTACCATCCCCATCCAACAAATTCCCTAAACCTCCCAACAAGCTTCCTTCTTCTTTTCTGTTGTAGGTACCGTAGGCGAGAATACGACTGGCGAGACGGCTAATGGGGAGCGACTGGATCCAGACACGACCTGGTCCGCGCAGGGTGGCATAGAATACCCCTTCTCCTCCAAACAAAGTATTCTTGATACCTCCTACAAACTGGATGTCATAATCACAGGAGGGGGTAAAAGCAACAATACATCCGGTATCGATCTTAAGTAATTCTCCAGGTTGCAATTCTCGCTCGATTACATGTCCGCCGGAATGCACAAAGGCCATCCCATCTCCTTCGAGTTTTTGCATAATGAATCCCTCCCCACCAAACAAACCGGTACCCAGTTTTCGCTGAAATTCAATTCCCACGGAAACGCCTTTGGCAGCACATAGGAATGAATCTTTTTGACAGATCATTTTTCCTCCCAGCCGAAGCAGGTCCATGGCAATGATCTTACCGGGATAAGGAGAAGCAAAACTCACCCGCTTCTTTCCTGAACCGGTATTGGTATAGGTGGTCATGAAAAGACTTTCCCCGGTGAGTACCCGCTTACCGGCAGAAAGGAGCTTTCCAAGGAAACCTTTCTCCTGCCCTGTACCATCACCAAAAATCGTCTCCATTTGTATCCCGTCATCCATCATCATAAAAGAACCGGCCTCCGCAATAGCAGTTTCCCGGGGATCAAGTTCGATCTCCACACATTGCATCTCCTCCCCGAGGATCCGGTAGTCAATTTCATGGTTTGTTCGGCTGTATTCGCTCATATCTGTGTAATTTTTAGCAAAAATACCAAAGATCAAGGCTCCACATAGTTATTATTGTGATAAATGGCATGGATTAAAGCGGGGTTTCCTTTAAATTGCCGACCCGGGCAGACCTGCCCATTCTAATAACCAAAAGTTCATCAGATGAAAAAAAGTACTTTCCTATCTACCTGCTTGGCATTGGTATTGAGCAGCTCTTTGCTGGCCCAGACCAAATTGGTAGAAAAAGTAACAAGGAAGGGAGACGAGATCGTTATCCCGTATGAGAAATACAAATTGAAAAATGGCCTTACGCTGATCATCCATGAGGATCATTCCGATCCCCTGGTGCGGGTGGATGTGACCTACCACGTAGGTTCTGCCCGTGAAGAGATCGGGAAATCCGGCTTTGCCCACTTCTTTGAACACATGATGTTCCAGGGAAGTGACAACGTAGGGGATGAGCAGCACTTCAAGATCGTAACCGAGTCGGGCGGTACCCTGAATGGTACGACCAACCGCGACCGGACCAACTATTTTGAAACGGTTCCCAGCAACCAGTTGGAAAAAATGCTCTGGCTCGAGGCTGACCGGATGGGTTTCCTGCTGGATGCCGTAACACAGCAAAAATTTGAGATCCAGCGTTCTACCGTAAAAAATGAAAGAGGTCAGAACTACGATAACCGCCCCTACGGACTGGCTTTTGAAAAACTATCCCAGGCCATGTACCCCTACGGTCACCCGTATAGCTGGTTGACCATCGGTTATGTGGAAGACCTGGATCGTGTGGATGTGAACGACCTGAAAAATTTCTTCCTCCGCTGGTATGGACCAAATAATGCCACGATCACCATTGGCGGTGACGTTACCCCCAAAGAAGTAGTGAAGCTCGTAGAAAAGTATTTTGGTTCCATTCCTTCCGGCCCCCGTGTGGATGATATGCCGAAGATGATACCTGAACTGACCCAGCACCGCTTTGTATCCTATGTTGACAATTATGCCCGCGTGCCGGTCATGCTGAAAGCGTACCCAACCGTGGCCGATCAACATCCCGATATGGCTGCCCTTGATTGCCTGGCCGAAGTACTTGGACAAGGCAATAACTCAGTGCTCTATCAGCAACTCGTAAAAAAACAGTTGGCCCTTGCGGCAAGTGTAAGCCACTCCAACTCCGAACTCGCCGGTGAATTCATGTTCCAGGTGGTACCCTACCCCGGCAAATCGCTGGCTTATATGTATTCCCTGCTAAACAATGCATTGGATAGCTTTGAAGCCCGTGGTATCACTGATGAGGATATCGCCAAGTTCATTGGCCAGCGCGAGGCGCAGTATATGAACAGCCTCCAAAGTGTTTCCGGAAAAGTAGCGCAATTAGCTGCCTACGAAACCTTCCATGACAATCCAAACCTGATAGGCAAGGAACTGAACATGTATCGTTCCGTCACCAAGGAAGATGTAATGCGGGTGTACAACCAATACGTGAAAAACAAACATTGTGTGGTATTGAGTGTACTCACCAAAGGACAAGAGGCGCAAACCACCGGTAACGACAACTATAAGGTGAACCCCGATAATTATACTCCTCCCTCCTATGGCTACGATGGATTGAAATATGTAAAGGCCAAGGATAAATTTGACCGCACCAAACAACCGTCTAGCGGACCCAACCCCGTGGTAAAAGTGCCCGCTTTTTGGAAAAAAGATATCAATGGTGGAGTACGGGTGATCGGTGCTGAAAACAATGAACTCCCAACCGTAAATATTTCGGTGAAAATACCCGGTGGTCACCTGATGCAGGCTGATAACCTGGGGAAAGCTGGTCTTGCTTCCTTCTTTGCCAGCATGATGGATGAAGATACCAAAGTGCGGAGCGCTGAGGATTTCAGCAAAGAGTTGGAGAAACTGGGTAGCACGATCAGTGTGTTTAGTGGCACCGATGGCATTACCTTCCAGTTGTTCTCGCTGACAAAGAACCTGGATGCCACCCTGGCCTTGTTGGAAGAACGAATCCTCCAACCCAAATTCACCAATGACGCCTTTAGCCGTCTGAAGCGCCAGACCCTGGAAAGCTTCAAACAGATAAAATCTCAACCGGCTGCTATCGCTTCGGCTGTATTTGATAAGATCAACTACGGAGAGAATAATATTCTGGGTATCAGTGAAAGCGGAACGGAAGAAACCGTCAAAACATTTACCCTCGAAGATGTACAAGGATACTATGACAGCTATATGACCTCACAGGGAGTGGATGTAGTAGTGGTAGGAGATGTGAAGGAAAGTGAAGTGTTGCCGAAGCTGGGCTTCCTGTCCAAATTACCAAACAAGAAGATCACCATTCCTGAGATCAAAACAGCCCCGGCTGCTGAAAAAACAAAGGTCTATTTTGTTGATGTTAAGAATGCTGCCCAATCCGAATTCCGTGTTGGTTACCTGACCAACCTGAAATACGACGCAACGGGCGACTATTATCGTTCTTTCCTGATGAACTATCCGCTGGGTGGTGCTTTTAACAGCCGCCTGAACCTGAACCTGCGTGAAGACAAAGGATGGACTTATGGAGCGCGCTCCGGATTCAGTGGCGACAAATACAGCGGAGAATTTTCATTCAGCGCCGGTATCAAAGCCGCCGCCTCCGACAGTGCCCTGAGTGAAGTCATCAAGGAATTAAAAGATTTCCAGGAAAAAGGACTGACCGATGATGAATTGACCTTTATGAAAAGTGCCCTGGGGCAGATCGATGCCCTTCGGTATGAAACCGGTTTCCAAAAAGCCGGATTTATCGGTCGCATTTTAGAATATGATCTGCCTGCTGACTATGTAGATAAACAAAACCAGATCCTCAAGAACATGACAAAAGAGGAACTGAGCGCCTTTGCTAAGAAATGGATCGACCTCAGCAAGATGAATATCCTGCTCGTGGGAGATAAAGCCAAAGTATTACCCACCCTCGAAAAGTTCGGTTACGAGATCATCGAACTGGATGTGGATGGCAAACCGGTGAAGTCACAAAAAGGATTCTAAAAAGCCCTGCCGCTCAAAATAAAAAGGTGCACCTTCCGGTGCACCTTTTTTGTTTATATCCAAATCGACAATACGGGTCTTATCAAATTAAATCAGCTCTTATTCAACAATCCAACTACCTTCCTCCGGTTGAACTCCCGGGGTAATTCCAGTAGCAATCCTTTTTCATCACAACCCAACACCCTAAAACTATAGGTCATTTCTATCGGACCGGTTGCACCAGGAAAACCAAAACTGCCGGAACTATCGAGGAAATGTACTCTCAACCGAATTCCCGGGTCCTCTCCCTCCTCAAAAAGTGTGTCCAGGCTCCATTTCCCATTGACCATTTTGCCCTCATTGTTATACCCGACAAGGGAATCCTTTTCAAACCGGAAAGCGGTTTTCATCAGGCCCGCCTGAAATTCCCGAAAGAAACGGGTTGTGTCCTTTTGATCATCAAACCATTCCACCTCCTTTTCTTTATCTAAATCAAAGGGTGACAGGGCCCCTGTTTTGGCCATGGCGTAAGTGTGACCACCCAATATGCCTTTTACGGAGGCGATATCTGCTGGCTTGGCAGGCAGGGCCTCTTTCCCTACCGTTACCTTGACATCGGCATTGTTACAGGCCGTGGCACCCAAAAGCGCCAAGCCTATCAAGATCGATCCTTTCATGATTTTTTATTTAGGGAATAAATATCCTACCGGAGAGGGGTATCGGCAATACCGTGTGGCGGGTATTTAACGGGTAAAAAAAATTGCGGAAAAAATTTGCGGAGACTAAAAACGAAACGTGGAGTCATAAAAAAAGCGACCCCCGGATAAGCATAAGCAGTCAGAAAAGAGTTTGGGGGTCGCTTATATTTCACCTTCCCAGCCTAAGCCGGGTAAAACCAACTATGTATTAGAGACACTCACGGCCCCGGGGGTGCTGCATGGAAGGAAAAAAATAAGGAAGATCGAAAAAAGAAATAAGGAAGTAAGGGAATTACCACTTACTTCCTTATTTCTTTTTTCGCTCTTCCTTATTTCTTATCTCACTAGAACCAGCTTCCCACAAATGCTTCATCCGCTCCTTTCCCCAGTTTCCTGCGACGGCGTGCAACCGATGCGCGATGGATGAACATGGAGATGAACATCAAGGGGATAAAGACCAAGGTCAGCGGAGGTATACCAAGGAAGGATATCCATTTACCTGCAAACTGCCGGCGCATGGGTCTTCTCAGTCTTTCCGCGATCAGGTACATACTCGGCACGATCATCAGGGTCATAAAGAATGCGAAGATCAGTCCGAAGATGATGGTCCAGGAAAGTGGTTTCCAGAACACGGCGTTATCACCTCCAAAGAAGATATGCGGGTTCAGGTCCGAGAACATGGTTACGAAATTGATATTCAAACCGACTGCCAGGGGGATCAGCCCCAGGATGGCCGCAACAGCCGTCAGCAATACAGGAATGATACGGGTCCGGCCTGCCTGGATAACGGCTTCCCGGGTACGCATACCACGTGCCCGAAGTTCATCGGCAAACTCGATCACCAGGATACCATTCTTCACCACAATACCCGCCAAACCAACTATACCGATACCGGTCATGACCACCGAAACCTCCATTTTTGTTATGGCAAATCCAAGCAATACCCCGATCACACTAAACAAAATCTCAGTCAGGATGATTACCGATTTGCTGATAGAATTGAACTGGAGTACAAGGATAAACAGGATCAACATCAGGGCAATGACAAGGGCCTTCCCTAAGAACTCTCCTGTTTCCTGCTGCTGCTCTCCTTCGCCGGTTTGGGCAATGCTCACTCCATCGGGTTTGCCTTTAAAGTCGGCGATATAGTTTTTTAATTCGGCGTTCACCGCGGTTGGGGTAAAACCCTGGGTCTCCAACACGTTGGAGGTAAGGGTGATCACCCGCTTATAATCCTTTCTTTTTACACTACCGAGGGTGCTTGTAAGTTCCGCTTTCACCAGTGAAGTCATAGGGATGCTCTTCACAGCTCCTCCGGCTGCCATATCCTGGAAGCGTATATTCATGTTCAGGAGATCAACCAGGTTTTTCCTTTGCAATTCCTGGGTGCGCAACTGTATCTTATATTCATCCTCCCCATCTTTGATTTTGGAGATCTCTCGTCCAAACAGGGCGGTACGAATCTGTTGCCCGATCTGTCCGGTGGAAACCCCTTCGATCAATGCCCTTTCCCGATCAACGGTCAGGGTGATCTCCGGATTGGTCAGGTCCACATCCATTTTCAATTCCTCTACACCCGGTACCTGAATCGAATCAAGGTAGTTCTTCAGTGAAACGGCCGTCTTGATCAATTCATCAAAATTTTCGCTCGCTACTTCGATATTGACGGGGGGTTCGGTGGGCGGACCATTTTGTTCCTGGCTCACCGTGATCTCTGCGCCCGGTACGCCTTTTATTACTGCACGTATGGAATCCAGGTAAGGAGCGGTTGACTTTCCATGTCTTTTTTCAAAGGCAACGAAAGAAACCTGGATACGACCGCGTTCCGGACGTGTACTCTGATCCCCCGAAGTGGGGTCACTGGCACCTACGGCAACGTTGGCGATCACACTTTCGACCAATGGGTTCTTCTTGTTGTTTTCCATATCCAGCACCTTGAATACCTTTTTTTCTATTGACTTGGTCACAGAATCAGTGTATTCAATATCCGTACCTACGGGCAGTTTCAGATAAACATAGATCTGGTTGGGATCTCCTCCGGGGAAGAAAACAACTGGAGGTTTACGCACCGCAAACAAGCCAATGGAAAAAATAAGCAATCCAAATGTGCCAACCAGCAACCAAACCGGCCTCCACCCTTTCAACGCCCAGCGAAGCAGGGTTTCATAATGACCCATGATCCAGGGAAGCGCGTGGTCCTGGAAATATTTTACCATTCTCTCCAATAAATATTTATCCAATACACCCAACAGGGCCAGGAACAATATCAGGTTACCCAGGAAGGTGAACCCGCCAAGATCAAGCAGGATACCTAATCCTACAGCCACCCAGAAGATGGGGCTGCGGAAGATAGCAGACCTTGGTTTCTTGTTATCTTCTTCGTCATGGTTCATGAAATCCACCGCAAATACAGGGTTCATGATAAAGGCCACGATCAGGGAAGCTGTCAGGGTAAAGATCAGCATCGTTGGAAGATAGATCATGAACTTACCAATGATACCGGGCCAAAACAAGAGGGGGAAGAATGGTGCAAGCGTTGTCAGTGTACCTGCTAAAACAGGTATCCATACCTCTCCTGCAGCCATGATCGCCGATTTCTCGGAACTGATCTTTCCTTTGCCTTGTACAAATATCCGGTGGGTGTTCTCGATCACCACAATCGCGTCATCCACAATGATCCCCAATCCAAACAACAAGGCGAACAACACGATAAAGTTCAGGGTAACATGTGATCCTACAATAAGGTCAGCCGCCGGCAGGAATATAAAGGCCACGAACATACTTAATGGTACGGACAAGGCCACAAAGAAGGCGTTTGTCACTCCCATAAAGAACATCAGGATCACCAATACAAATATGAACCCGAGTACGATCGTATTCACCAGATCGTTAAATGAGGTCTGCGCAGCGGTGCTTTGATCACCGGTAACCACCACATTCAGGTCAGGCGGAAACTGGGCCCCTTTTAATTCATCCACCACTTTCCGTACGGCATCAGAGGTTTCGATCAGGTTCTCCCCAGAGCGTTTGATGATATTGAGGGTGATCACATTGGTCCCGTCCAAACGCGCATAGCTTTCCTTCTCCTTCACAGTATCCCTGATCTCTGCCACATCTTTCAGGTAAACGGGTGAACCCTGGTTATTCCGCAATACGATCTTCTGAATATCAAAAACAGTCTTGAGCTGCCCTTTCAACTGAAGGGTACGCTTCATATTTCCCACCTCCAGCAAACCGCCGGAAATATCGAGGTTCTCCCTTGCTACTGCATTGGCAATATCATCAAAGGTGACACCAGTGGCCTGAAGGCGGCTATTATCTACGTTGATCTGGAATTCCCTTTCCGGGGAACCCACAATATCTACCCGGTTGATCTGAGTAAGTTCTTCCAGTTTATCCTGAAGGTCTTTCGCATATTTATCCAGACGGACCACATCATAGTTCCCACTCACATTCACATACATGATCGGTTGGTCGGAGAAACTCACTTCCAGTACAGTAGGTTCCTGGGTCAGGTCCGTAGGCAGATCGGCCTTGGCCTTATCCACCGCATCCCTTACCTTCTGTAACGCCACATCTGTTTTGACATCGGTATTGAACTCGACAATGATCGCCGAGAAATCCTGAAGCGAATTGCTGGTTACTTTGTTGATCTTGGCCCCGGTGATCCCTTTGATCTCTTTTTCGATCGGTTGGGTCACCAGGTTTTCCATATCCTTGGGTGAGTTCCCTACATAAACAGTTTGAACATAAATCGTGGGAATCACGATATCCGGAAACTGCTCTTTGGGCAGGGTGACGAACTGAAAAACACCGGCCAGGGTAACAAAGACCATGATCAAATAAATCGAGGTTTTGTTTCGGATACTCCAGGTCGTCGGTTTGAACTCCTTGAATTTTTCTTTTATTTTATCGATAGCACTCATAAACGTTGATTAAAGGTTGAGACGGTTTTATTTCGCCGAAGTGGTCAGGGGTAATCCATCATACAAACCCTGGAAACCTTCGATGATCAGTTGGTCGCCTGCTGCCAATCCGCTCTTCACTTCCAATTTGTCTCCATAGATTTCACCGATCTCTACGCGCTTTTTGCGGGCGGTAAGTCTGTTTCCTTCCTTTACAGCAACCAGGACAAACTTCCCTTGCTCATCGGTTTGCAAGGTATTCACCGGGATCGTGATCGTATTTTTGGTAAAATAATCCTGAATGCGAACAAGGGCGATCTGGTTGGGACGGAAATTATTTCCCGGAATCGGCGCTTCTACATAGAAAGAACGGCTCAGGGGGTCAATGATCTTGCCCGCTACATTGATCCGTGCATTGATGGTTTGGTTCGATTCGGGTAAAACCACCTGCATGACGCTTCCAACGCCAACTCTTCCAAGATAGTTTTCAGGAACTTTCACCACTGCCTTCAGGTTATTGGAATTCACGATCCGGATTCCCGCCATGGAGGCAGAAGCAGCCGAAAATGATTCACCTACTTTAATATTGACCTGGTCAGCTACCCCACTCATCTCCGCATATACACTGGTATAGGACAGTTGTTCCTGTGCCAGGGCCAATTGTTTCTTTAATTGATCTACATTATTCTTGGCACTCAGCAATTGAACTTCGGTTCCAATATTCTGGCTCCAGAGGTTCTGCTGGCGTTTGTACAGGTCTTCGGCAAAAACCAATTGGCTTTCCACCTGATCGATCTGTTTGCGCTCAAGAGCATCATCCAATTTTAACAGCAACTGGCCCTTCTTCACCATTTGCCCTTGTTTTACATAAATAGCTCTTACTTGTCCGCCCATCCCTCGTGGAGTAACATAAGCGATATTTTCCGACTCTACCATTCCTTGCAGGTCAATATAGTGGGTAAAATCTCCATTGGTCAGGGTAGCCAATGCTACGAGTTTGGCTTTTTCCTCACGGGCGGCAGAAGGATCGAGTTTTTTGATCTCCTCTTCCAGTTTGGAAATTTCGGCGGCCATACCCCGTTGGTCAGCTTTCAATTTTTCCAGCGTGGCTTTTTTATCATTCAGCGCAGATTTTTCGTCTTTGCCGGCTCCCCCGCATGATACGAGGAATACGAGGAACAGGGCAGCCCCTGTAGTTTTGATCAGCGTATGCATTTGATATTTTTTAGCGTTCATGGTTGTTGGTTTAGAGTTTTCCGGTTGCTTTTTGAAAATCCACCTTGGCGATGATGGCATCGTACAAGGCGCTGATATAGTTGGTTTGGGCCGATTTCAATTCGGTTTGGGATTGCGTGATTTCCAGCGCTGAACCGGTTCCCACTTCAAATTTCTTCTTGGTTTGCTGGTACACTTTTTCTGCCAGTTCCATATTCTTCTTCTGTTCATCCAGGGTGATCAAGGCGGAGCGGTAGCTGATTCGGGCCGCTTCCACTTCCTGATCGATCATATTCTTCATGGCATCGATCTGGATGTTGGCCTGTTGTACCGCTATCTGTGCTTGTGCAATTTTGGCCTTGGTCGAAAATCCGTTAAAGATGGGCACATTGATATTCAGGTTGACGTTGGAGATCGTAAACCAGTCACCTCTTCCAAAGAAATCAAACTTGTTACGCTGTGCATTCTTCAAATAGGCACCGGAAAGACTGACCGTTGGTATCTGGCTGAGTTTGTACCGGCGCACATTGAACTCGCTCAGTTTCCGACTGATCTCCGCGTATTGGTAATCGGGGCGATCGGTGTAATTGAATTGACCCAGTTCCAATCCGCCTTCCTTGATCATGTCATCGGTCAGTACATCCGTCAGGATCAGGGTATCTTTTACAGGCATTCCCATCAATACTTTCAATCCGAGGTAGCCGGTTTCAATACCATTCAGTGCTTTGGTCATTTCTGTTTGCAGATTTGATTTTTGTACCTGAAGTTTATCGATATCCAACTTCTCGGCAAAGCCATTGTCATACAGGATCCTTGTGGTACGAGACAGGCTGTCTACCAATCCGATATTCGCATCCAGCAATTCCAATTGCCTTTTGCTGACAAGGAGCTGGTAATAGATCTTATGAATGTTGGCCTTGATATTCTCTTCCGTTACTTCCACGTTCTTTTCCGCCCATTCGATCGTGGTACGGCGGGCCTGTAAACCGACAAACACCTGCCCGTCAAAGAGGAGCTGGTTCAGGGTCAATCCTACACTGGAAGAATATTTCGTACCAAACTGAGCCTGGATAAATCCAAAATCAGCCGGGGAAACAATGGTATTTCCGTTTCCGTCCTTCACTCCTTCTGCCTCCAAAACACCATAGGTAGCAGCGGCAATAAAGTTGGGAAATGACTGTGTAGCCACATTGGGGTTATAGGTGGCTCCAAGGGTACCGTTGATACTGGGATAAGCGGCTGCGGTCACCTCCCGGTTCACCTCCGCCTGATTTTTTACCGCCAGCAAGGCATTTTTTACCTGGGCGCTGTTTTTTCTGGCATACTCCACCGCCTGAGCCAGGGAGAATTCATGCCGCTCCTGAGCCTCCGATCGTACACCAATGATCGACAGGGCCAGGACCAGGAGTAAGGTTGCAGTTGATTGTAGTGTCCTCATAGATCCTTATTTATTAAATAGAAAATTCTTTTAGGTATTTCTGAATCAGTTTATGCCCCTTCGAAGTAGCAATGCCAAATGTGAAATGTACCATCACCTCCCGGGTCACAGTGGCCACTTCATACTTCGATGGAGGGAACACATCCATATTAAAGGGGATGAACATACTCTCCAGCCTGTAGCGCGACAGGATATCAATCGATATATCCTCCCGGTACAATTCCTCTCTGATCCCCCTTTCCATGTTTTGCTTTACCATGGTCAGGATAAACTCATTCTTATGCTTTTCAAAATGTCGGAAAGCTTTAGGATGAAATTTTTGCAAATCATAGATCACCACCGGGTTCATTTCCCGGATCTGCTTCAGTACCGATTGCATCAGGATGAAAACCTCTTCGATCGCATTACCGGCCATCTGACAACTGTTCAGGCAATCCTGCTCACCCTTGTTCACATCATCCGCTACAACGGCTTCGATCAGTTCATCCTTATCCACAAAATGCTGGTATAAGGTCTTTTTACTCATACCCAACTGACCCGCGATCTCGTCCATCGACACCGACCGGATCCCATACCGCATGAACATTTCAAGCGCCTTTTCCTGTATTCTTTCTTTTACCTCCATCTGTAATATTCGGGGTGCAAAACTATGGAAACTATTAACGTTGCCAAAGTTTCCGGCATTAATTTTACATTTTTTGGATGGGCGGCTATCTTGTTTCACAGGCGGTTTGCCCCCATACAGCTTATATTTACACCTAAATCCTAAAAGATGAACCCCAAACCCTCAGCAATTGGGCGATTTACATATAAGAAATTACTTCGATATTTCATTCAGGGTTTACTGATCATGGCGCCCATCGCCATTTCCTTTTGGGCCATAGTGGCATTGTTCAATTTTCTTGACGAACTACTCCCTCAAATATTGGGTACCACAAAACAAATTGCGGTGGACTCGAACGGGGACGGGGTATTGGAGATAAAAACGGTCAAAGGTTTGCCCAAGGGTATTGGTTTTGGTATCATTATGATCCTGATCATTCTTATTGGTTACATCTCCTCTTTCTTTGTGGTTGGGCGTTTTGTTGAAATATTTGAGAAGGTGTTGGAGCGTACGCCGGGGATAAAGTTCATTTATACATCGGTAAAGGATTTCTTTGAGGCCTTTGCGGGGGATAAACGAAAATTTGACAAGCCTATTCTGGTCAATGTGCATTCGGAGGAGGTATGGATGGTGGGGTTTTTGACCAATGAAGACCTTCATCAGTTTGAATTAGGGGCAGAATTTGTATCCGCGTATGTGCCTCAGGGTTATAATATTGCCGGGCAGGTCTATCTTATCAAGCGAAACAGGGTCCGTCGCCTGGAGGATCTCGCCCCGGGTGATGCCATGAAATTTGCCGTCACTGGTGGAGTGGTGCATATTCAGGATCCTGTCACCCCACATGAAGGGGAAAATCCTCGTTAAGTCACGAGGATAATATCATTTTCTTCCGGGTTCAATTTCGAACATCACTTTCAATTCCTTGCTTTCTTTGTACGGAAATAATGATCCGTGCCCTATTCTTTACCCATATTATTCATGACCACTCCTCTTTACTGGGGATTTTATGGTCATCAGTTGATCAACCGGTATGCTGTTTACTTATTGCCGCCGGAGATGGTGGTTTTTTTCAAACCACACATCGAATACCTTTCCACACATGCGGTGGATCCGGACAATCGCCGGTATATGATACCCGAGGAAGGCCCCCGGCATTATATCGATCTGGACCGGTATGGTGTGCCTCCCTGGGATTCACTCCCCCGGTCCTGGTCAAAAGCAGTGGAGAAATTTTCAGCAGATAGTTTGCGGCAGCATGGGATCGTTCCCTGGTGGGTACAAACCATGCTTGGACGACTGACAAAGGCCTTTCATGACCATGACCCACAAAGGGTGCTCAAGTTGGCTGCGGAAATCGGGCATTATATCGCCGATGCGCATGTCCCGCTGCATGCCTGTAGCAATCACAACGGACAATACACCGGTCAAAAAGGAATTCACGGTTTATGGGAGAGCCGGATTCCTGAACTGTTGGCGGAGAAAGAATGGGATTTCTTTATAGGTAAGGCTTTATATATAGATGACCCGGGTAAATTCATCTGGGAAAGGGTGGAGGAAAGTGGAAGGGCTTCAGATACGGTGCTGACCATGGAACGGCAGTTGACCAGCCAATTTCCACCTGATCAGAAATTTGCTTTCGAAGAGCGGAAAGGAGTTTTGATCAGACAATATTCTTCCGCCTTTTCCCAGGCCTATGATCACCGCATGAAGGGTATGGTGGAGCGGCGTATGCGTGCCTCTGTTCTCGCAGTCGCCTCTTTTTGGTACACTGCCTGGGTAAATGCAGGGATGCCGGTGTTGAAGGAGGAGGGGTTTTAGGCTTAGGGGGATGACGGAGGACGGATGACAGATGACGGAGGAGGGATGTTGGATGTCGGGTGTTGGATGTCGGGTGTTGGATGTTGGATGTTGGATGGGAGTTGAAGGGTGGAGAATGGTGCGAGACCTCCGGTCTCGCACCATTCTCCCGTCGCCTCTGGCGACAAACAATTTCAAAGCTTTTTATTAGTTAGAGTATTAAACTTGAGTCGCCGGAGGCGACAAGACAATCGTGCGAGACCGGAGGTCTCGCACAGCCACCCTCCGCCCTCCGACGCCCATCCAACACCCAACATCCCTCCTCCGTCATCTGTCATCCGTCATCTGTCATCCGTCATCTGTCCTCCGTCATCCACCACCCCCTACCTCACCTGATAATACTGTCCGGCAGGCATGCGAAACACGCTTGACTTTTGGAGTTTGGTGAAAAGGGCATACGGTTCAGCATGGGTCCTTGTCCATGCATCAAAAGCAGGAAGGTTCTCTACAGCACCAAATAACCATTGGTTATAGGCATCAAAAAGTCCTTCGCGGAGCAATTGCTGATGAAAATCAAATAAGCGAAAAGGAAATTGAGCAGCATAGTTCTCATACCATTCAAGTATGAAACGCGTTCTGACCATGGTCAGGGATTCGGTATTAACACCCTTGGTCAGTTGGGAAGCTTGTTTGCCCATGCATTCAAGAAAGGATTTGGCAAAAGGGCTTTTATTTTTTTCCTCTCCTTTGAGCAGGTCCGCTTCAGCAAATAGTTTCTCTTTGTAAGCTTTGAGCAGGAGTTCTTTCATGGCGGCTCCTCTGCGGGAGAGACTCTCCATATTCACAAAGATCTCGCCATAGATAAGGCTCCATACCTTGTCTTTCGTATAGAAATAGAACAGGGCTGCATTGTAGTAATTTCCGCCATATCCGGGGTCAACCTCTATACCTTTCTCCCACCAGTTGATGGCTGCATAGTCATTTTTGGCCCAGAGCAATTCGCCGTATTCACTGTGAAGTGGCCCACTTTTGGGAAATTTCTTTAAGCCCTTTTTATATACTTTATCGCCTTCCTTGGCATCTTCGAGGGCCTTGTACACATTGCCCGCTATCTGAAAAGTAATGACATCCGCATCTTCCCGGTCAATGATGGCTTTGACCCCTTCTACCGCCTTTACATAGTCACGCTTGAAATAATAACATTGGATCAACTCCTTTTGCAGCTCCAGGCTTTTCTTGTCTTGCTGCAATCCCCGGTTCAACACCACGATCGCATTGTCAAAATCGCCGGAACGCATAAAAGTGCGTGCTGTTTCCAGATAACTTTCCTGGCCAAAAGTCAGGAAAGCATTGAGTAGCAAGGTAATTATCAGGCCAATAGGCTTCATGGATGCAATTTAGTGAAATTGATCTTGGCGAACTTTTATAAAAATGCAAAAGTTATGGCTACCCTATAGTTGCCATTAGTCAATCAGGTGCGTAAGCAAACCATCCCTCAGTTTAGGTTCGAACCAGGTGCTTTTGGGGGGCATTACATTTCCGCTGTCTGCAATGGCGAAAAGCTGGGCCATGGTAACCGGGTACAAACTGAATGCCAGTTTCATTTCTCCGCTATCCACTCTCTTCTCAAGTTCTTTCAAACCCCGGATGCCTCCCACAAAATCGATTCTTTTATCCGTGCGCTGGTCTTTGATGTCAAGCAATTTGTCCAATACATTGTTGGAAAGGATGGAAACATCCAATACACCGATCGGGTCGTGGGCATAGGTTCCTTCAAGAGCCGTAAGGATATACCATTTTCCATCCAGGTAGAGGCCAAACTCATGAAGTTGGGCAGGTTTTACCGGTACTGGACTTTGGGTAAGGGAAAAATCTTCCTGCAGAGCGCTGATAAATTCCTCCGGGCTATAGCCATTCAGGTCTTTGATCACGCGATTATAATCCATGATCGCGAGTTGGCTTTCAGGGAAAATGGTGGTTAAGAAATATTGCGCATTAGGTTTCTCCTGGAAGAACTGGCTTACTTTGGCGGCAGAGGCACAGCGGTGATGTCCATCGGCAATATAGGTCGCCGGTACTGCCGTTTCAAAAAGCCGGGTAATGGAGCCGATCACAGAGGGGTTATTGATACACCATACCGTATGACGAATTCCGTCGTCGGCTGTGATGTCATAAACAGGTTTGTTGGCTGTTTTCCAACCATTGATCAGTCCGTTTATCTCGGTTACATCCCGATAGGCCAGGAATACATTTCCGGTTTGCGCCCGAATGGTTCGCATATGATCGATCCTGTCCTTCTCCTTTTCAGGGCGTGTGAATTCATGTTTCTTGATCACATCATTAAAATAATCCTCTACGGAGGACACACAAACCAGTCCGGTTTGCGCATTGCCATCTACCCCGAGATCTGGACGCGCAGGCATGATCAATTGGTAAATATAGTAGCAGGCAGTCGCTTCCTGTTCAAGTACCCCTGCGCTTATCATTTGCTGCAGGTTTTTGGCTGCCTGGTCGTAGACCATTTGGCTATGGATATCTGTACCGGCAGGAAGATCTATTTCCGATTTGGTCACATGCAAAAAGGAATGAGGGTTGCCATGGGCTTCATCCCGGGCTTCCTCTGAATTAAGTACATCATAAGGTCGGGAGGCGACCTGCTTAGCGATTTCTTCCTTAGGTCTTAAGGCACGGAAAGGTTGAATGAGGGCCATGGGTTACTATTTTTTTTCCAGTTTTTAGCTGGCGTAACGATTACTAAAATCTTTCATCAGATCGGTCAGGGCAATGACGCTATCGAGCGACAGGGCGTTGTATAAGGAGGCGCGAAATCCACCAACCGTCCGGTGGCCTTTTACGCCTACCATGCCCTGTGCTTTACAGGCGGCCAGAAATTCCTTCTCAAGACCCTCATCTTCCATAGTCCATACCACGTTCATCAGGCTTCGGTCTTCCCGGGCCACCTTGGGTTGAAAAAGCGGCAGGGAATCCAGGGTATCGTAAAGAAGCTTTGCTTTTTCCTCATTCTTTTTTTCAATGGCCCCAACCCCCCCCTGAGCTTTTAACCAGCGCAGGGTCAGCAGGCAAACATATACGGCAAATACCGGGGGCGTATTCAGCATGGAGCCGTTGGTGATGTGGTTGCGGTAATCCATCATGGAAGGAAGCGCCCTGCTTACCTTGCCCAAAATTTCCTTTTTGACGATAACCAGATTAACCCCCGCCGCACCAATGTTTTTTTGCGCCCCTGCATAGATCAGGGCAAACCGGTTACAGTCCAGTTTCCGGCTCAGGATATCAGAGCTCATATCAGCCACCAGGGGAACATGAGTATCCGGTATCTCATGCATTTGCGTTCCTTCGATCGTATTATTGGTGGTATAATGGAAATAGGCCGCATCCTCGGGTATCTGATAGTTCTTGGGGATATAGGTATAGTTCTTGTCAGCAGAACTGGCTACGACCTCCACCTTACCAAACAACTTTGCTTCTTTATACGCCTTGGTGCCCCAGGTTCCGCAATCCAGATAGGCGGCAGTGGCTTTTTCATCCAACAAGTTCATCGGAACCTGAAAGAATTGGGTCGAAGCGCCTCCATGAAGGAAAAGTACTTCATGCGATTCATCGAGGCCCATTAATTCTTTTACAAGCGCAATGGCCTCATCCATCACCTCCTGAAAAAGTGGGGTGCGATGGCCTATTTCAAGAATAGAGAGACCTGTATGGTTAAAGTTGAGAATGGCCCGGCTTGCCTGTTCAAAAACCTCCTGGGGTAAGACCGAAGGGCCGGAATTGAAATTGTGCATTTTCATGGGGGTCAAAGGTAGGAAATGAGGGGGATTTGTGGTGGGGTTAGGGCGGGGATGTTGGATGTTGGATGACAGATGACGGATGACGGAGGGCGGAGGGCAGGAGGTGGCTGT
>JANRLV010000024.1:0-19474 GCA_033762195.1 Chitinophagaceae bacterium
GCTGCCAATGGCCAACGGATCCCCTTGCAGGAAACAGAACTCAGCGGACGGATCGAAGAGATCCTCGCCAGTCGAAACTATTCAGCTTATATAAAAAAAGGAATTACCATCACTCTCTAACCAAAAAAATCAACAATCATGAAAAAGATCCTTCTCGCCATCTTTTTATTCAGTTCCCTGGCCATGACTGCCCAGGTAAAACAAAGATCGACCACCAAGGGGTTTAGTGCCGCCATTCAGGGACATACACTGGGTTGGACCTCTACCTACTTCCAATATCTCGACGAAAACTCACCCAGTGGCTATGGCGGTGGACTTCGCCTGGGTTATGGTGTTACCGATATGATCGAACCTTATCTGGCCATTGATTTTACCACCATGGGTACTTCCAACATCGATGCCCAATCCTTTAAAATGCGCCATCTCGACATCGGTGTTCGACTCAATTTTGTCGGCAATGTACACCCGGTACGTCCTTTCGTGGAAGCTGGATTTACATCACTTAAAGGAACGCTGAAACAAGTTGTAAGTGGTTCCGGATATGTGGATGCTGAATTTTATGGCGGCAAACCTCATCTGGGTGGTGGTGTAAGCTGGTTCCCCAGTGTGCCCATCAACATTTTCGCGAAAGGGATTTTTACCGTGGGTAAAAAATCAAACCTGGACATCGATGGCGTCAAAAGCCCCGACAAACCCGACGTAACGACTTTCCGGATATCGGTCGGTGTGGGATTCAATATCTCCGAACTCGTAGCGAATAAATAATCACACTTAGTGTCTTTGCGGCCGAAGCTTCGGCCGCAGGGACACTAAGAACAAAAGCCTTCAACATGAAACAAGTTTTTATTGCCTGCTCCTTCTTAACTATTAGTCATTACATGATGGGTCAGAATATTGTTTTCTGGACACCCACCAATTTACACGGAACCATCATTGACAATACCACCAGCGTAAGGGCCGAAGCACTCGGCAAGAACACCATTACGCTCAATGGGGTGCGTACTTCCTTCGAAAACCCGGCTACGATCAGCCCCGGGGATGATAAACTGCAAATAGCCCTCAATTACCTGAAGGGAAGTCCGGTTTATCCCAAAGCCTATTATCCTTTTCTCGGTGTTTCCTATCGTATTCTGCCAAAAGTGACCGCCTCCCTTACTACCCATCATTATATAGATCCCGATTCTTATTGGAGTGCGGAAATTGGTGGACAGGATTTTGATACAGAAAAAAAAGCCCACCACACCTACTCTGTCGGGTTGGCGGCCGAAGTACTCGAAGGATTACATGTCGGCCTATCGGGCAACCTGATGCAGGATGAAGAGATCAAAGGCCAAACCACCTCCAAGGATTTTATCATGAACCTGGGGGTGATCTATGATAAAAAAGTGAAATTCTTTAAAAACAAATCCAGTATCAGTGATGAGAATTTTCGGGTGGCCGCCAGTTTGTTCAATGTATTGATGGACGGGCAAACCATTCAACGGCAAAGTGAAGCAGTTTGGCAATACCGGGATATGCCCATCATTGCCCGGGCGGGACTGGCCTATGGCTTTAGTCTGCCTTTAAAACCAGCTTTTGCACAAAAAAGTAAAAAACTGAAAAGTACACCACAAACCATTGACCTGAGTGCCAGGTTGCAATATGGAAATTGGTTGAAAAACAGCAAGCACATTTATGATGAATACAATTTTCATACGCATATAGGGATTGGCCTGGAAGCTGTAGCCCTGAAACTCCTCGCCGTTCGGTTGGGTTATTTCACCGAATCGAGGATCGTTGCAAAAAATCCAGTTCCCGGTACACGCTATGCCACAAAGGATAAACGCAAGGGGCTTACCTGGGGATTAGGTGCCATCATTCCGGCAAAAGATTGGTCAAAGGGGAAACTTCCTTTTGAGATCCGGTTTGATCTGTTATTGAAAAATCATCCCGATCTGTTGGATGAATCTATCTCCACTAGATCGACTCCAGAATTCACCGATAAGAAACTCCAGTTCGGCATCGGTATCGAACTCGCGATAAAGTAGGTTAGGAATAGTGAGGTAAATGAAAACAGGCAGCTGTACGTAGTACAAGCTGCCTGTTCATTTTATTTATCTGGGTCGGGGGTCCGAGGTCCGGGGTCCGAAGTATTACTCCCGACCTCCGACTCCGGACTCCCGACTTCCCACCTTATCCCAGCGCTACTCTCTTAAACCCGGTCACTTTCACATTTCCGGCTTCTTTGAGGTAATCGGCTACGGATTTGCTACCATCTTTTACAAACGCCTGGGCTTCCAGGGTTTGTTCTTTGAAGAAGGCGTTCATTTTTCCGTCGGCGATCTTAGCGATCATATCATCCGGCTTTCCAGCCATTTTGGGATCCTGTTTCATCAGGTCAACGATGATGTCTCTTTCGCGGGCGATCACATCGGCGGGAACACTGGCGGCATCAACGGCCACTGGGTTCAGGGCAGCGATCTGCATCGCTACATCTTTACCGGCTTCGGCGGCTTCTTTGTTCATTCCTACCAATACCCCGATGCGGTAAGCACCATGGATATAGGAGGCTACATATTCTGCATCGATGCGCTCCAGACGGGTAACCCCGATCTTTTCGCCGATGGAAGCTAATTTATCGTTTACCAGATCGGCCACGGTGGCGGAACCGGCTTTGGTGCTCAGCAATTCTTCCAGGGTCTTCACGTTGGCAGCAATGGCCGCATCCGCAATGGTTTGGGCAAAGGCCACAAAATCAGCATTCTTACTTACGAAGTCTGTTTCGCAGCTTACACATACCACGATACCTGTTTTATGGTCAGCGGTTGTCTGCGCGATCACTACACCTTCCTTTGCTTCACGGTCGCTGCGTTTGGCAGCTACTTTCTGTCCTTGTTTGCGCAGCCAGTCGATCGCTGCTTCAAAATCACCATTGGTTTCGGTGAGGGCCTTACGGCAATCCATCATACCGGCACCGGTTGCCTGACGGAGTTTGTTTATATCCTGGGCACTTATTGTTACTGTTGACATGATATAAGTATTTTGAATCTATAATTTCTTTCAAATGTCAGATGACGGATGACTGAAGGAAGCTTAACGCTGTCATCGGTCATCCGTCATCTGCCATCTATTTAATTAACGGCGACCACCACCAGGTCCACGACCAGCAGAAGTACCACCACCGCCGGTTGTACGGCGACGTTGACCACCACCTGCGCCACGGCCACGGCCACCACGTCCGGCTTCAGCTTCTGCTTCGGCCAGGAGTTTGGCTGCTTTCTTTTCCTTTTCATCATCATTCACTTCATCGCCCTCATCGTCTTTGGCGGCTTGTCTTTCGGCAAGACCTTCAGCGATAGCGGCAGTGATATAGTTTACAATGATGGCAATGGATTTGGTAGCATCATCATTCGCGGGAATGGGGAAGTCTACTTTATTGGGATCGCAGTTTGTATCCACCACACCAAAGGTGGTGATGTTCAAACGCTTGGCTTCAGAGAGGGCAATATGCTCATGACCGATATCCACGATAAAGAGCGCGGCAGGAACACGACCCAACTGGGCGATACCACCGAGTACTTTTTCCATTTTATCCTTATCGCGGCTCAGCGTCAGGCGTTCTTTTTTAGTGATGCTGTCGAAAGAACCATCGCCCAGCATTTTTTCAATGCTTTGCATCTTCTTCACGCTCTTACGAACAGTGTTGAAGTTGGTCAGCATTCCACCCAGCCAACGCTCGGTTACGAAAGGCATGTTTACTTTCCGTGCGCTTTCGGTCACGATATCCTTGGCCTGTTTCTTGGTTCCAACGAACAGGATCTTCTTACCGCTGCGAGCGATCGCTTTGAGGGCGGCGGCAGATTCCTGCAAACACTCGGTGGTCTTGTTCAGGTCAATGATGTGGATGCCTTTCTTCTCAGCAAAGATGTAAGGCAACATCTTGGGGTTCCACTTCTTCTTCAGGTGACCAAAGTGTACACCGGCTTCGAGGAGCTGCTGTTGTAAGGAAGTATTATTTTCCATTTTATTTTTAGCTTTTAGCTATTAGCATTTAGCTTTTAGCCGTGAAATTTTTAATAGGTAGCCATGCTAATAGCTAATAGCTAATAGCCAAAGGCTAATGTTAACGTTTGCTGAACTGGTAGCTTCTTCTGGCTTTCTTCTTACCAAATTTCTTCCGTTCTACAGAGCGTGGGTCACGTTTGAGGAGACCGGCTGCTTTTAAAGCAGGACGCAGTTCGGAATTTACTTCTACCAGGGCGCGGGCAATACCCAGCTTGGCAGCTTCAGCCTGACCTTTCAGACCACCCCCAGCGGCGTTGATCTTAATGTCAAATTTGTCGGTAGCATCCACGGTGCGCAGAGGAGCTTCCACCTGGTTCTGCAGGTACACCAGCGGAAAATAAACTTTATAGTCTTTGTCGTTCACAGTGATGGCACCGGTTCCCTTGGAGAGGAATACACGGGTCACGGCTTCCTTACGACGACCAATTCCGTTTTTCTGTTTTTCCATTTTCGATTATTTATTAAAAGCTAAAAGCCAAGAGCTGTTAGCTAATAGCTTTTTAGAATTTAAGTTCTTTAGGTTGCTGTGCGGTATGAGGATGCTCGGCACCGGCATACACAAACATTTTTTTGACCATCTTACGTCCCAGCCGGTTCTTGGGGAGCATGCCTTTAACAGCGCGCTCGATCAGGGCGTCCGGACGACGTTTCAACAGGCTGGCAGCTGTCTCTTCCTTTTTACCACCCGGATATCCCGAGAAGTTGATGTAGATCTTTTCTTCCAGTTTGTTTCCTGTGAATTTTACTTTGTCTGCATTGATCACTACGACATAGTCGCCAGTATCAACGTGAGGAGTATAGGAGGCTTTGTGCTTTCCGCGCAGAACGGCTGCGATCTTCGAGCACATGCGTCCTACGGTTTGATTGGTACCATCCACAACGTACCAGTTACGTTGAATGGTAGCCGCATTTGCATGCTTGGTGGTGAAATGTAGTTTGCTCATTATTCTTATTATTTTAAAATTTCCCTCAGGGCCAACCCCCGGAGGACCCCCATATTTGGGGAGCGCAAAGATAGGGGAAAACGGGTGGTGAAAACAGGGGTTTAGGGGTTAATTTTTTAGCACGCCTTTACAATCTATTGATTTTCAATAATAATTTTGAACAGAATTTTTAATCATTAAGCATGAAGGACAACAAGAAGGCACAAAGGGTACACAGGGTGTCAGCATTTCCATGTACCCTTTGTTCCTCCTTCGCGTACTTAGTGTCCTTTTGCTCAAAATATAATCACTTGAATATTAATAGATTAATGTTATCCGTTACCCATTTTTTCTTATTTTGTACTCCCAAAACCTCCCCCATGCCCTCTCACCACCTTGGCCGCTCCACCTTTGGCGACCCCAAAAACACCGGTAACCTGATGTCCATCGAAGAGGCACATACCCTTTTGCATGAATGGGTACCCAACGAAAGACTGCGCCTCCATATGTACCAGGTGGCCGCCATCATGAAGGCCTGGGCCATAGAAAAAGAAGGTGCCGATGAAAAAACGGCGCTCAAATGGGAACTGGCGGGCTTGCTGCACGATGCCGACTGGGAAAAATTTCCGGATGATCATTGCCGTATCATCATTGAAGAACTGGAGCGACGAAACCAGGATCCCGAACTGATCCATTGCATTGCTTCGCATGGCCCCAGCTATTTTGGGGTGGAGCCGGAGAACAAGATGGACAAGATGATCTATATGTTTGATGAACTCAGCGGACTTATTCACGCCTATAGCCTGATGCGCCCGGGAGGCTATGAGGGCATGGATGTAAAAGGGGTGAAGAAAAGATTAAAGGAAAAGGGCTTTGCCGCCAACGTAAACCGCGATGATATCAATGATGCCGCTTCGCGGATAGATACCCCACTGGATGATATCATCAACTTCATTATCCCGGTCCAGTCAACCGTTAAGTAAATTGAGTTTCTTCTACTTCCGGACGCAAAGAAGCACAGCTAAATCCGTGTAATCCGTGCCCCTGCAAACGTTTGCGGATTCTTTTTGCAAAAACCCCCTCTTTCTACCCCCATCCTGCCGTACTTTTCCATTTCATTAGTACGATTGCTTATGCCTGTTACCAAACCGCGTCTGAGCTTTGGCCAGATCTGGAATATGAGCTTTGGGTTCCTCGGCATCCAATATTCCTTTGGATTGCAACAGTCCGCGGTAAACCCGATCTATTCCTTTCTTGGTGCAAACCCGGATGACCTCCCGATCCTGAACCTGGCAGGTCCCATGACCGGTTTACTCATACAGCCCATTATCGGGGCGATGAGTGATAAAACCTGGAGCCCACGCTGGGGGCGCAGAAAGCCCTACTTCCTGATTGGGGCCATTATGTGCAGTCTCGCCCTCTTTCTTTTTCCTTTTAGCCGCACCCTTTGGATGGCAGCCGGACTACTTTGGATACTCGACGCGGGTAATAACACGGCCATGGAACCCTATCGGGCCTTTGTGGCAGATAAACTTCCCAAGGAACAATTCGGGACCGGCTTTATGATGCAAAGTTTTTTTACCGGACTGGGCATCACCCTCGCGAATGTCTGTCTCTACTTTTTTGAAAAAAAGAACCTGATACCGGGTAAATCCGCGGCAGGTATCCCCTATTGGGTTTATATCGCTTTTTTCATCGGGGCTTTTACTTCGATTACAACGGTGCTTTGGTCCGTGAGCAAGACCCCGGAAATCCCCCCCACTAAAGAAGAATGGGAAAAATTAAAAGCGCACCCCAAGGGTCTGGCAGCTCCATTTAAAGAGATCATATCCGCAATCGGCGACATGCCCAAAGTGATGTGGCAGTTGGCAGCGGTCTATCTGTTTCAATGGTATGCCATGTTTTGCTACTGGCAATTTGTTTCGCACAGCGTAGCGGAGACTGCCTGGCATACCACATCCAAAGCAAACCCTGAGCTCTATGGACAGGCCGCGGGTCATGCCAGTCTGATGAATGCCTCCTATAATATAGTAACCTTTTTAAGTGCCTTTGCCCTGGCCTGGTATGCCCGCAAAGTGGGCCCTAAATGGGTGCATGCAGGCAGTGTGGCCCTGGCAGGGTTGGGATTATTATTGCTTCCCCATATCCAGGACAAGAACCTGATGTTCATTCCCATGATCGGCTTGGGCATTGGATGGGCCAGCATGATGGGTGTACCCTATTTATTAGTGGTGGATCAGATACCCAAAGAAAGATATGGGGTATATATGGGTATTATAAATATGATGATCGTAATACCAATGTTATTGCAAACACTGAGCTTTGGTTTTATTTATAAGCATATCATAGGCAACCATGCCCCCTATGCCATTCTCTTTGCCGGAGGTTGTCTGATGGTAGCCGCCGTACTAACCTTACTGATTAAACCAGGAAAACCTTCTGCCGATATAGAAGCACCAGCCATGGTTGGAGGACATTAAATTTTTTACAAGATGAAGAAGATCATTTGCATTGGAGAGGCGCTTATTGACATGATCTGTACGGATAAAGGCAAAGCCCTTTCTGACGGTGATCATTTTTTGAAAAAAGCAGGAGGTGCCCCTACCAATGTGGCCGCAGCCATTGCCGCATTGGGTGGCGACGTAGACCTGCTGGCTACGGTTGGCGCCGATCCCTTTGGCAAACACCTCATGGATGTTATGCAGTCATTTGGCGTATCCACGCGATGGGTGAATCGTGACCCGGACTATTTTACCACTTTTGCTTTTGTTTCCCTGATGGAAAGCGGTGAGAGAGATTTTTTCTTTAACCGTGGCGCTGATGGTCATCTCCAAAAAGAAATCGTCGCAAAAATTCCATTGGAAGAAGTAGGTATCGTTCATTTTGGATCGGCCACCGCTTTTTTACCCGGGCCGCTTCAGGAAGCCTATCTCGAACTCCTGCGCAGGGCACAGCTACAGGGTTGCTTTATCAGTTTTGATCCCAACTATCGCCACCTGCTTTTCCCGGACAATAGCCGCTCCTTTATTGAGCAATCCTGGCATTTCCTGGGTAACTGTGATTTCTTTAAAGTAAGTGACGAAGAGGCCATGTTGCTGACGGGTGCTTTTTCGGTAGCGGATGCTGCCAAAATATTGCGTAAAAAAACAACAGCTGTTTTTGCCATTACCCTCGGTAAGGAAGGTACTTTGTTGGGCTTTGCCGATGAATTGATACAGGTGCCAAGTATTCCCGTCAAAGTAACCGATACAACCGGCGCCGGTGATGCTTTTGTGGGTGCCGTATTATATCAACTCAGTAAACTACGCCGCGAGGAGCAGAAATTACTGACCACCGAAAACTGGAATGCGATCATTCGCAATGGAAACAAAGCAGGAGCGCGTACCTGTGAATACCTCGGGGCCATGGAAGCATTCAAACAATTAAGCCAGGATATATTTTTGTGAACTGACAACCGACAAAAAGGAACAAGCCTTGTACAACCATCATCTGCATCAACATATCACCGATACGCTTCAGGAGCAAGCCATCGACCCGGAAGGGGCGAATAAATTGTTCTTTACCCGGTTCATTGCCAACGCCACAGCAATTGACGCATTATTTCGGGAAATTTATGGCCACCGCGAAGACGCCCATTACTATTTTGATCAATTGATCGATCTGATCACTACCTCTCATGCCACCCGATCGGATTCGTTAAAGAAACGGGATGAAACCAAAATGCAGCAAGGCACCTGGTTTCTCAGCAATGCCATCACCGGGATGAGCCTTTATGTGGACCGCTTTTGTGGCAATCTTCCTCAATTGGAAAAAAAGTTGGGGTATTTTCAAAAACTCGGTGTCAACTTTCTTCATCTCATGCCGGTATTCGAAAGTCCGGCCGGAGAAAGTGATGGCGGATATGCCGTATCCGATTTTCGAAAAGTGGATAGCCGCTTTGGTCATCTCGATGATCTCTGCTCCCTGCAAGAGAAAATGCAGGAAGAGAACATGTACCTCATGCTGGATATTGTGCTGAACCATACTTCGCACAAACATGCCTGGGCACAGAAGGCGAGAAAGGGTGAACGCAAATACCAGGATTATTTTTACATGTTCGACAACCGGGTCGAACCAGATCATTATGACCAGTACATGCCCGAGATCTTCCCGGAAAGTGCACCCGGAAATTTTACCTGGGTGCCGGAGATCAATAAATGGGTGATGACGGTTTTTCATAATTACCAATGGGACCTCAACTACCGCAATCCGGCCGTCTTTCTCGAGATGCTGGAAACGATCTTCTTTTATGCCAACCTGGGTGTGGACGTACTCCGCATCGATGCCCCGGCCTTTATCTGGAAACAAGCTGGCACTACCTGTCAGAACCTGCCGCAGGCACATACCCTGCTACGGCTGATCAAGCAGTGTGTGCAGGTTTCCGCGCCGGGCATGGCCCTTTTGGGAGAAGCCATCGTGGCACCCAGGGAGATCATGAAATACTTTGGTACCGGTCTTTACACCGCCAAGGAATGTGATTTTGCCTATAATGCCACACATATGGCCCTGCAATGGGATGCGCTGGCAACTGCCGATACACGGGTGATGCTGGCCGCACAACATGAGATTCTCCAAAAACCGTATGGCACTTCCTGGATCAACTATACACGCTGCCACGATGATATTGGCCTGGGTTATGATGATTACATGATCCGCCAGGCAGGTTTTGATCCCTTTGAACATCGGAAATTCCTAAAAGACCATTATTCCGGCAATCGATTTGACTCTCCGGCGAGAGGGGCTTTGTTCTCTGTAAACCCAAAAACCAATGATGCCCGCATCAGTGGTTCACTTGCCTCGCTTTGCGGATTGGAAAAAGCACTTGAATATAAAGATGAAGAAGCCATTGAGCTGGCCATTCGAAAGATCCTGCTCCTGCAGGCACATAGTTTTTTCCTTGGTGGCATACCCATGCTGTTTTATGGAGATGAATTGGGTTATACCAACGACTATTCCTACCTGGGTGATCCAGGCAAAAGTTATGACAACCGATGGATGCACCGGCCTGTGATCGATTGGAAAAAATATGAACGCGCCAACCACCCAGGTACTGTGGAACACCGGGTATTCACCGCTACGCAACGACTGATCAACCTGAGAAAAGAACTGAGCATGGTGGCCGACCATAAGAACCTGACCTGGATGACCCCGCATAATATCCATATTGCCGGCTATCTCCGCACTTTCGAAGATCAAAAACTCTATTGCCTGTTTAATTTCAGCAACCAGCCCGCCTACCTAACCTGGTACGCATTCAAGGAACATGGCGCCGCCCCGCAAAAATTATTTGATCATTGGGAAGAGAGAGAATACGTGGTGGGGTATGATCATGAGTATCTGGTTTTACAGCCTTATGGGTTTATGCTGCTGGAAGCGTGAATAGTGAATAGTGAATAGTGAATAGTGAATAGTGAATAGTGAATAGTGAATAGTGAATAGTGAATAGTGAATAGTGAATAGTGAATAGTGAAACTTAAAACCTATAACTTACAACCCCAAATATATTTTCACCATTCTCAATTCTCAATTCTCCATTCACCATTCACTATTCACTATTCACCATTCGCGCCTCATCGCCAAAAACACCCCATTCGTCCAGCCAAAACCATCCTGGCCAGGATATTCGCCACCACCGGCTTCGAGGTGTGGGTCTACGACATTGTATTTTTCCATCAGTTTACCGGTGCGATGAAACACCTGACGGTTCAGGTTGAGCCAGCGTTGTCGAATGGTATTGGCGAGGGTATGAAAACCATAATTCTCCAGTCCTTTTACAGCAATCCATTGCAACGGAGCCCAACCATTGGGGGCATCCCATTGCTGACCGGTGGTTTGCAAGGTGGTTACCAATCCGCCATCAAACAGAAAATCTCTTTCCAATCGTCCGGCAACCAGAGCGGCTTCCTCCGGTGTAGCAATGGAGGCAAACAAGGGAAAACATCCGGCCATGGTTACTGCCTGCGATGGGCGACTGAGCGTCCAGTCGTAGTCCACAAAAAAAGATTCCCCATCGTGCCAGCAATACCGGCGAATGGCTTCTTTACGTCGTTGAGCGAGGTGTTCAAATTTCCAATTCATCTCTTTGTCACCCGCCATTTCAGCGGCTGACGCGATCTTCTTTTCCAATAAGTATAAAAGACAGTTGAGATCAACGGGTATAAAATCAGTAGCATGGATCGTAGCCAGGTCCATCGGATCATGAAACCATCGACTGCTAAAATCCCAACCCGAGGCCGCCCCTGCGCGTAAGTGCCGGTATAGTTCCGGCGCTTCCTGCTCCCCATGAAGACCAACATCTTCGCGATAGGATTCAGGCCGGGGTGTATCCGATTCATCATAATAGCGGTTCATGATCTCCTCCTCCGGCATCAGGACCACCTGGTGAAGGGCCCGTTGTTCAACACTAAGGTTCTCCTTCCCTTTCATCCAATACTCATACTCCATTTCCATCTGGGATAGAAATTCTGCCGGTGCAGCGGTCTCTCCCGCTTCTACCAACAGGTCCACCATCAGGGAAAAGAAAGGAGGTTGAGACCGCCCCAGATAATAGGTGCGGTTTCCATTGGGCACATACCCGATGGTTTCAATCAAATAAGCAAAATTCTGCACCATATCCCTCACTCTATCCTTTTGCCCGGAGGCCAGCAATCCAATCATGGTAAAGTAACTATCCCAATAATAAATCTCTCCAAATCGACCTCCCGGTACCACATAGGGATAAGGAAGGGGTATAAGGGAACTGTTCTCTTCATGCTCAGGTTGTCGGGTGAGAATCGGCCAGAGCGAGTGAATATGCTCCTCTACCGCTTTGGATGTGTCTGCATGAAACCCATTTCCAAAAACTTTAGGTAATTCAAAATGACGGGCGACAAAATCAGCGATGGAAAAACCCGGTAATGCCTGTTCGGTTTCAAACTGCGAGAGGATCTCCCGCAATGGTGCGCGGGGAATGCAATCGACAAAGGTTTTGCCATCCGAAAATACCTGCGCTTGCTGGACCTTTTCAAATAAGGGAGTCAGATCATGTAGGCGAATAGACATAGGTTTCGAATGGTTGATCTATTTATCTAATTTACTTCCTTTACTTATGACAGGTATCCGGGCAAAAAAGAATAAGCAGAGTAAAAGAACCGCCATCGGAACCAGGGAAAAATAAAACGCTTTGTCTCCTCCACTATTTTGAAAAAGATAACCTACCAGGCGCGATCCGAGGGTTCCCCCGATGGCTGAAAAGAAAACCAGCAGAGAAGCCATGGGACTATGATAAACCTTTTCCGTAGAACTGAGTACAAAAGAGTTGATGAGCGGATATATAGGTGCTAAAAAAAGACCAATTAACGGAAATACGTAGGCGATCACAGGTACTTCTGCCAGGGTGCTGATCTCGCGAGGGGCAAGGTTCTTTGTTTGGGGCAAAACAAAAACCACCATCAACGCCGCACCTAATAAACAACCCGTGAGTATCCAGATCCAGGACACCTTTTTCACCAAAAGAGAAGATAAATAACGCCCCAGGGCAATCGACAACATCAGGATAACGGTCATGTTAACACTGATCGTTTCTTTTAAGTGCAATACTTTTTGATTGAAAGTGGGTAGCCAGCTCATGATCCCTTGTTCGGTCATTACATACATAAAAGCCGCCAACGCAAAGACCAGTACAAGTGGTCGTTTCATCAACTGGATCATTTGAATAAAATCCTCTTTAACACCCGAACCGGGCGTTTCATAGGTTACATTGAAACGCGAAAAGAGCAATATTAAAAATGACAACGCGATCAACCCAGCCAATAAGAGATAGATTCTTAACCAGGCATCCGGATCTGTTTCACTATAAAACAAGGGGAAGACAACAAAGCCTGCTGCTATCCCGATCATAAAAAAACTTTCAATGGAGCTGAGCAGGGATTTGTGTTCCCGGTCATTCGCTGTAATCAATCCGATCAACGAATAAACAGAAACTTTGACCACAGCAAAGGAAATCCCCACGCAGGCAAAGAGTACCTGGACAGAAGTAAAGGAATTTCCCTGATACATGAACAGACAACCCACAAACACCAGGGCCAGGGCGATGAGCATACCTCTTTTATATCCGAGACGGGGCAAAAAGGATCCCACCAGAAAAGAAACGGCTGCAATCGACAGGTCTTTGAATGCCTCCAGCGAACTGGCCCGGATCTCCGATACGCCATACGAATTGATGGACCGCTGAATGAGAATCCCCACACTGTTGAGAAGGATGGCAAAGACAAAGTAATTCAGGTAGAGCGAGACCCTAATTGGCTTGTGAGACATGGCAAACTTGGTTTACCAAAGAAAATTAAGCCATTTGCTATAACGACCCTCCTTCGACAAGGATGGAATCCAGAAAAACGTCCTCCGCAAACGTTTGCTGTTGTAAACATTGTTGCATTTGGGTAAAGGCCAGATGTCCCAGTTTGCTTCCGCTGGTCTCAATATAGGTGATCCGGGGATTGAAAAGAGTTGGAATGACGCCATTGCTGATGCTGATGATACCCACCTCTTCGGGTACACGCAATCCCAATTCATGCACGGCTTGCATTACCCCCATCAAAATCAGATCGCCCATACAGAAGATCGCGTCGTATGTATTCCCTGCCTGATAAAGTGATAAGACCAATTCTTTGGAGGCTTCGGTACGATCGGGATAATGGATCTCGAGTACTGTATCCGGTGCTTTATCGGCAAAGATCTTCTGAAAAGACGCACAGCGGGTTTTAGAGATGCTGAGATGAGGATGCCCAAATAAAGCGAGTACTTTTTTCTTGTTCTTTTCAATGAGTTTTTCGGCGGCCATGACCGCTGCTTTTTCATCTGAAAGGCAAACCTTATTATAGCCTTCTACTTCCGGAACACGATCAAAGAAAACGACGGGGATTCCTATCTCCTTTAGTTTATCGAATGGCGTCATATCCTCGATCTCTACTGAAATCGCGGCAAACAAACCACTGACGATGCGCTTGCGAAAAAGATGCAGACAGGAAGTTTCGATTTCCAGTTCATCACGCGACTGCATCACCAGGACATAAAAATTATGCCGCCGGGCTTCTTCTTCCACGGCGGCAATAAAAGAGTCATAAAAATAATTATCAATCGATGGTACTAAAATTCCCAATACATTGGACTGTCTTGTCCGCAGGTTGACCGCATTGCTGTTTGGTTCATATTCCAATGCAACCGCCAGTTCCTTTACTTTCCGCTTGGTGGCATCTGAAATATCAGGATGGTCCTTCAAAGCCCTGGATACAGTGGAGACACTGATACCCAGTGCTTCGGATAGTTCCTTGAGGGTGCTTTGCTGCATGTGTGGTCAACGATTTTAATATGACAAGCTTTGTTGACAACACAATATAAAGAATATTGCAAAGAACCAAACGCTTAACCTGCGCCATCTGTCATGGCCCGTTGTACGGCAAACTGGCCGACATTATTCCCAACTTCCAGACCTACCTCACAATCACTTCGGTAATGGATCCCTCCATAGATCCGCGACAGGGAGGCTTCTTTGGCCATGGCATCATACGCGGAGGCCCTGTTGGGTGTCAGGTGGCTGAGAATAGTGGCTGCTGCGCCACTAAAGGTGGAGTGACCCGATATATATGCCGGGAAATTGGGAATTCCGGTAAGTGTTTTGATTTCCGGTTTTAGTTGGGTGGGTCGTGGATTAAAATAATAGTACTTCGTTTCCCAACATACAATAGCCGCATCCATCAGAGCCATATTCAGTAAGGCCATGTTGCGGGCCCACCGCACTTCACTAAACCGTTGAGGAATGAAGTCTTCGGCAGCAATTGCATCCCAGTGCCCAGGGGGAGTATAGGTACCTACCCCATCGGCCCAGAAATGAACGATCGCAATACGTTCGCGTGTTGGGTTTTTGATGAATTGATACACTTCTTCTGTTTCATCTCTCATTTGCTGACTGTTAACAGAAGGAGGTGGACCGGGACGAAGAGAGATCGCTGTAAGTGAATCAAAAAGAAAGGGCTTTACCTTGCCAAACAAAGGCAACATGGGTGGGCGCTTGGGTGAATCCAGACTATACCAGGGTGTTTCTCCTCGGGCAATACAATCGGTTTCAAGTTTATCCCAAATGGCCTGGTTTCCAGCGGCGGCACCTGCCCGGTCGCCCCTGGCGCGGGTCACAAATTTTTGGGCTACTGCCTTACCCAGCGATTCCCCGGCGTCAATATCACTGCGCACGTTGGCACCTGCAATCAGGCGCGCGCGCATGTGTTCTTCTGCCTTTTGTTGGATAAAATCCTGATCGCCGGGAAACAACAATTTCAACATTTCCACCGCGGCTCCTGCCACTACAGCATCCTCGGATGGATAGGAAGGTAAATCGGTCTGGGGTACCAGGGCATTCACCGTATTGTCCACTTTATACGGCGCTAACCGATTGTACAATTTTTTGTAATGCCAGGCCGCAACCAGTGCATCGTATTGAGCAGCACTCACATAAGCATAGGCACGCGCCGCGTAAGGCGGATTGGCAAAGGGAAATTGCGGATAGGCCAGTGGATTGCTGGGATTGGGAAATGGATAGGTACCATCTGCGTTCTGATAAGGAGGCAGATTATACTTGGCCACTAATTCACGGAGTATTTCATTCCAGCGAAGGACTGCACCGGCACTCCAGTATTTCACAATGGCCTTTTCCTGACTGGTGAGGTCTTTTTGCCAGGATTTAATCTCATTTACCTGAGCTATATACTCCGGTGTATTGGTGGCAATAGGTGCCGCCACCGGAAACTCGGTGGGCGAAGTAAGCAAAACAGGCACCCATTGCCCCGCATTCAGGTCAATGTTTGCCGGAGCCAGGGCCGGGGCATTCTCCGTACGCCCTTCTATATCCTTGTTACAGGAAAGAAAGGTTGTGCCAAAGGCCAAACCCGATATCAATATAAGGAAGGATAATTTTCGCATGGTGTTACTTTTTTGGTTTTTGTTTTCCAAAGTAAAAGGCATAGAAGGCACCGCCATTCAAGGCCAGTGACTGGCCCATATTTCTTCCGGCGATGGTATACTGGCCACCTGCCAGGAAAGAAAGGTTGGTGTGTGACTTCAATGTATACTTAAAACTCGCGCCAACCTGTGTGGCGTTCATCCGATTGCTTGGAAAGGGCATGTTGTTGCGGGTTATATCAAATCCGCCCAGTGTGGTCCAGTTGGTAATGTGCGCCTCGGCGAGCAGGTACCGTCCCCGATAACCGGTGCGCAACTGGTACTGCGCGGCGTTTGGCATGTTAACTTCATTGGTAAGCCTTAGTTCCGTATCGTAGTAGGATGAACGGTCGATGGTTATATTGCTACGCACCACGTAAGTGGCCGAACCCGTTACCGTGAACCGCTTATATTGATAGTCGGCCATCCCGCGTACCATCAGATTGGTAGAATGAAGACCGATGGAGAGGGGTAAAAAATCAGCCACATAATCTGAAGAAGGCGTAGATATGCCGGCAATACCAAATACCGATAACCGGTGTTTCCCTGTGTTCTTCTTCAAAAATCTCCACTTAGCAAACACAGACAGGTCCTGAATCCCATTGAGACCATGAAGCGTACCGGCCGAGGCCTTGGTCCATACATAAGGTATACCGGCCATGATATTAAGGTCGTCGGTGATACCATAATTGGCCATATACATGACTGACTGGGAACTTACCGTACCCAGGTTCTCATTGTTTCTTTTCAGGGTTCCTTCCCAATAATGGTCCCAGGAACTATAATTATAAAGAAAGCCATTGCAAAACTGGTTGCGGTTCATCATAATGGCATCCATATCGGTTTGAGCCGAGGCTGTCAGGGTGATAAAGAACGCAACCATCCCCTGCAAAAGCCCTCTGTAAAGGGATTTATTCTTTTTCATAATCAGCAGCAGGTTTAGTGGTGATCAAAATCGAACGGTCATACCAATATTGACCAGGTAATCCGCAAAGGCTGCATCGCCCTGTACACGTGTACCGGATTCACTGGTGCGTAATTTATCCGAATAACTCTGGGTGCGGTTTCGCACCAGGGCTACCGGAACCGATGCATACAGGTTCACTTTCTTGAACATGTATGACACAACAGGTTCGGCTGAAATGACATGTCCGGGACGACGAAAACCCTTGTCACCACCAATGAGGTCACTGCTGGGTATGGCTTCGATACGGATACCTCCTGACAGGGAGAGCGCATTGGCCATATAGCTATATCCGGCCCTGAACATCAACTGGTCGGGAACACTCATGGTATTGGTAAAATACTTGATAGCAGTGGCCGAAACCGTACCGCCCCTGGAAGTGGATACGCCATTCTGTTCACGCGGATTGATCAGATAGAAGAAATTACCATAAACCCCCGAGCGATGGGAGAAATTATAATATCCGCTTAACTCGGTGATGATCCCTGTTCCGCCATCGCCTAACTGAATGGATTGATCAACCGGCCCAACAACCAAGGTGCTATCATTCTTCCGAAAATAATCCTGCACCTCATAATCGCCAGTGGCCAGTTTAAGACCCAACCCCACCTGGATATTTCCTTTGTGGGCCTTTGCCGGGTCAAGCAACCAGCGATAAGCGGTCAGCCGGATATCACCCAACCCAAATGATTTGGTGTTGTTCCGCGCATTCGGGCTCGTACTGCTATTCCCATAGTGTTCATACATTGAAGAGCGAACGTTTGAGATCACAGGAACACCTATGGATAGTGACCAGTATTTATTGAATTGTCTTGTAAGGGTCAGGTCCCAGGAAAAAGAATGGTTGATCACCTCGGTACCATGCTCCACTCTTTCTTTCTGCTCTTCAGTTCCTACAAAGTGCTTATAGGATCTGAAATACCTGTTATTCAGATTAAATACCCAGCTCTTATCCTGACCGGGCACTATGCGTGAACAGCTATTGCCGTTCGAACGAATAGCCACACAGCCCTGAGCCTGGGTTTGTTGAGCGATGTATAGGAATACAACAAACATCGCTATGATGCGTAATTGTTTCATTAGTTTTCGTTTAAATGCGATCTTAAGTTCTCCGCAGCGCACACTAAGTAGCGCTGCGGGAAACCTGAAATTTGTTTAGAAGGTCATTTCTTCATTTTCAATCGGCTGACAATAAATTCGCCTACTTTTTTGCCATACTCTGTACTGACCAGACAGGAATTGTGGAAATGGATACCTCCATAGAAACGCGCCCAGTTGTTTTCAACCGCCGCATCCCGAAATGATTTAAAGGACCGGCTGGCGATCCCAAATTCCAATTCGGATGTATCGGTATAGGCGAAATTATCCCCGAACACATAGGTCAATGCTTCCGCATTGGTGGACGATACAGTAGAGTGTCCACAGGTATATTCAGGGAAAGGGGGTGTTTGCAAAAGGGGTCTCCATTCCTGATCAATATATTCATTGATCACGGTCTCAGGACGCATATAATTACTGCGGTATTTCTCATCCCAGCAATGAATAAAGGAATCGAATTGGGAGATAGCGGTAAGCGCATATGCATATACTGTTTTGGCAAAATCAGCTTTTGCTTTTTCCGCTGCTATCCCTACAATGCTCATCCAGTGACCGGGAGGAGAGAATTTTTTGGTCGCGAACATGACGTGTCCGGATACATTCAATTTAAACGGGTTATCATCCCAGAAATTGGCAATATGTTTTTGTTCCTCCGTCAGGCTGTCTCCTGCATTCTTCACCGCCATTACTTCTTTGTAATACTGACTGTTCTTGTCCTTCATGTCAAAGGGCGGTGGTGGTGGAGGCGTGAACTGATTGGCACTGTCAAGCACCAGGGTGCGAATTTCCCGCCAGTTGGGCTCCATGGCCTCTGTATAGGCAGGAGGGGTGGGCACCCAACGACCAGGCACATCCTTCATCACGGTGTATTTGGGATAGCTACGGGTTTGAGCGTAATTGTCCTTTTTGCTCCAGGCCATGATCACTTCGGTAAGGGCAGATACATAGTCCTCGGTATTCTTCAATTCATCTTTGGGCATACCATGGTCGCGGGCCAGTTTTTTTAAACTGTCCACATAATCGGACATACTCCCTTCGGGGAAGGTAACCGCCTCACCTAATTTGCAAAAGGCCAGGAGGGCAGCCAGTTCAAAATCGATGGCTTTGCCTGCTTCGGGTTTCGGAACGCTGGTCAGCCCATTGACCTGTCCGGCCAGGGATTGATATTGTTCCGGATAACCAGCGGCAATTGCTTCATAGCCCGCTATGCTGGCGTAGGTATAATTTCTGGAGGCAATGATCGGAGGAAAATTATTTCCCATGACAACCGTATTCAGTTCATGAACGGTATGGGAATACAAAATGGGGTCATGCAGAATCTCCTTATAATCGTTCTTGGTATTGCAGGACAATAGCGCCGTAAATGCCAGGCCCATGACCCAAATAGAAAGTTTCATTGTGATGCGTCTTTTGAATGTATTAAGATAATATCAGCATG
>JANRLV010000025.1:0-53577 GCA_033762195.1 Chitinophagaceae bacterium
CCTCTTGTTCTCTGCGGTGAATCCCTTGCGCCCTCGCGCCTTTGCGCAAAACCCAACATTGTTGAAAACTTTTGAAATAAACCCATTTTCTCTCTCTACATTTGCACTGACCTGGTTCCTCCAACGAGGATGAAAAGGGAAACCGGTGTAAATCCGGTGCTATCCCCGTAGCTGTAAGTCCCGCTTATGCGGTCCAGTCACAAAGCCACTGCACGCCTCCAGCGTGTCGGGAAGGCGGTTGGACCGGGACAAGCCAGAAGACCTGCCAGATCAGCAATACTTATTTGCTTTCGGGTGAAAAGCAGGAGATGTAAAAGTCGAGGGACATTTATATTTCTTACTCTTTTATTTTCCGGAAGCAGTCACAAAAAAATTTTTCTAAAAATGAAAAGAAAATTTTTTGCCGTGACTGCCCTGATCGCCATCGGCAGTCCGCTTCTCGCGCAACAAGACAGCTCCATTCTCAACCTGGATGAAGTGGTGGTCACCGCTTCCAAGACGCCCCAAAAACAAAGTGCTACGGGCAAGGTCATCACAGTCATTACCAAAGAACAACTGGAAAAAAGTGCCGGCAAATCCTTGGCCCAGGTACTGAATGAACAGGCCGGTGTGGTTGTCAATGGCTCTTTGAACAATCCAGGCAGTGTGCAAACTCTTTTTCTCCGTGGTGCATCCAATGGCCGGGCCCTGATCCTGGTGGATGGTATTCCGGTAAATGATCCTTCTACGATTACCAATGATTTTGACCTCAACCATTTCTCCATTCAGGATGCCGAGCGGATCGAGATCTGCAAGGGCGCACAATCCACACTCTATGGCAGTGATGCCATTGCAGGCGTTATCAATATCATTACGATTAAAAAAGACCTCAAGACCCCTTTTGGTTTTAAAACAACCAATAGCGTGGGTAACCGTAACAGTATCCGCAATCAGTTTCAGGGATATGGAAAGGCGGGCAGGTTTCAGTACATTGCCCGGTTCTCGAATTATACAACCGATGGGTTCTCTTCCGCCACCACTCAAAATGGAAATAGCGGATTGGAAAGAGATGGCTATAATGGCCATACGGCCAATGCCTCGCTGCAATATGAATCCGGTAACGGTTTTTCCATTCGTCCATTTGTACAATACAGCCGGTATCAATCCGATGTAGATGCCGGGGTATTTGCCGATGACCGGGATTATTGGATCCGTAATAAGAATATCACCAGCGGCGTTAACCTGCGTTATCAAAAAGGACGCGTGACCCTGGTGGGTAATTATCAATATGGCGAGTTATCCCGCATTTATCTCAATGACAGTTTACATACGCCTGGCTTTACCTTGTTTGAAGACAACCGGTATGATGGCCGCACGCAGTTTGCCGAATTCTTTGGAAATATCCGGTTGAATAAATTTGCCAGCTTACTGGCCGGGACCGATTATCGTTGGGGAAACATGAGCCAGTACTATTTTTCCGTCAGTGGGTTTGGGCCCTACCTCAGCCAGTTCAATGATACATCGATGAATCAGGTATCCGGATATGCTTCCTTGTTTCTTCATTTTCTGAATGAGGACCTGAATATTGAATTAGGAGGGCGCCTGAACAGTCATTCCAAATACGGCGGTAACAGTACATTCACCATCAATCCATCCTATCGCATCAATGCGCATTTCAGGGCATTTGGCAGTGTGGCCTCGGGTTTTAAGGCCCCTACCATCTATCAACTGTTTGATGTATTCAGTGGTACTCCTTCCTTAAATCCCGAACGTTCCATCAACTATGAATTGGGTATTCAGCATACCGGAAAAAAATGGAGCAACCGGATCGTTTACTTCTACCGGGATATTGACAATGGGTTGGATTTTGATTATAACAGTTTTGTGTACTTCAACTTTGTAAAACAAAAAGTACATGGTGTAGAATATGAATTCACCGCGCAGCCTACGGAAAAATTAACCCTTTCCGGAAACTATACCTTCCTCGGGGGCAAAGAAACCACCCAAAGCCGGAAGAATTTTTCTGACACCACCTACAACTACCTGCTTCGTCGTCCCCAACATGCGGTCAATTTCACATTAGGGTATCAATTCAATAAAAAACTGGATGCCTCTCTCACCGCCCGAAGCATCAGCAAACGTTATGACCTGGGGGGTTATCAAATGGAAGATGTAAAACTGGATGGATATTTCCTGCTCAACGCGCATATACAGTACAAATGGCGAGAACATATCCGGTTTTTTGCCGATGGCCAAAATCTGTTGGACAAAACGTTTTTTGATCTCCGTGGATACAATTCGCTACCGTTTACGGTTGTTTGTGGATTAGCAGTTGATATTAAATAAGGAATAAGAAACAAAAAATAAGCAATAAGAAAAGAGAGGACTATCTTTTCTTATTGCTTATTTTTTGTTTCTTATTCCTTATTTTCCTTGCATCATTCCCACCGCCAATCCTGCCACATCCTTTTGCCAGATCTGTTGTTCTTCTTTTACTTCTCCCAGGGCGGGAATATTCGGTCCCAGCATGGCCAGCCAGGTTTGCGAGGAGCCTTTGATATGCAGCCCATGGCCTGTCCAACGGGCATCGCGTTGCCCGCGGCCATGATCGGTGGTTATGATCAGGGTCGTATTGTCTTTGTATTCCGGGGTCGTTTGTATCCAATGCCAGAGTTCCCCAACCATGCGGTCAAATTCATTTGCTTGTTGCAGGTAGAGGTCATAGCGGCCCTGGTGGGCAAATTCATCTGTTTCACCAAGTCCTAAAAAAACGAAGCGCGGGTGTTTCTCGGCCATGTATTCTTTCGCAGCGATAAACGTCAGCCGGTCGTGGCGGGTATGTTCTTTTTTATAAATGCCTTCTTCCTGCAAGCGGTTCAGGTAGGCGGCTGTTTCGGTAGGCAGAGAGAGTGAGTCGTAGCCACTGTTGATGGGAAGTTTAGATCTTTTCTCATTTAAGATATGGGGAAATACATCCCATGAACTAAAGGCGGCTACCTTTCCTTCAAAATCAGGCTGGCTATTCATGTATTCCAGGATATTCCGGTTCGGGTTATTCTTTTTCCCGTTTGAAAAAATACCCAGGTCGGTGTTTCCCGTCAATATTTCATTGTACCCCGGATAAGAGATCGAATAAGCGTTGGCGGTATTGACCATATTTTTGTGTTGACGGTTACCATAGAGCTGGCCTTGTTTGGCGATCACGCGCCAAAAGAATGGCATCAGTCTTTCCCTTCTTTCTTCCGGTGTATCGCCATCATAAAGCCAGCTAAGGGTTTCCCCTTGGGGGGTATAGTCAGGATCCTGGAGCAGATCAGGATCGGCGCCCTGAAACATTTCCTGCCAGCGAAAACCATCGGTAGTAATGAGGATAAGGTGCTGAACCGGCTTTTGCGGTACCACAGGCTTTTTTGGGTGAGGCTTAAAGCCCGGCGTGATCAATGAAGCGAGGATAAGGAAGCTTATCCAGTTTCTTTTCATTAGTGCGGAAAAAGGTTGCACAAAGATGGAAAGGTATTGTAACCAGAATGTTATGGGAAGATTAGGAAAATGTTATATACAAGGATTACACGGATGAGATAGATTACGTGTAATCGGTGTAATCAACTAAATCAAGCGCAATTACTATCTTTAGATTATGGATTTTTCCCTTGATATTAACCAGCTCCTGACTGTAACCTTCACCCTTTTTGCGGTCATTGATATAGTTGGGTCTATTCCCATTTTGATCACGTTGAAACAAAAGATGGGTGAGATTCGCGAGGCACGTGCCACGCTGGTTTCGGGGGCGTTGATGATACTCTTTATGTTTGTAGGCGAGGGATTTTTAAAAATATTGGGCCTGGATAAAGAGGCATTTGCCGTAGGTGGTTCCATTGTGATCTTTATCCTTGGATTAGAGATGGTGTTGGGGATGGAGTTTTTTAAGAGTGAGAAAGATGTAAAAGCCGCGACGGTGGTACCCATTGCCTTTCCGTTGATTGCCGGTTCGGGTACTTTAACCACGATCATGTCCCTGCGTGGGGCGCAGTACAATGAATTCACCCTGCTGGTGGCTATACTCATCAACCTGATCATCATTTACCTCGTACTTCATTCCCTGGGGCGGATCGCCAAGATCCTTGGTCCGGCAGGCCTGCTGGCCGTACGCAAATTCTTTGGGGTTATTTTGCTGGCGATTGCGGTGAAGATCTTTGCGGCGAATGCGAGTCATTTGATGCATTAGGTCGGGAGTCGGATGTCCGGGGTCAGAAGTCGGGAGTCCGGCGTCGGATGTTATAAGTTTTATTATAAAATTCTGACTCCGGTCCCCGGACCTCCGACTCCCGACACCAGACTTCTAACCTCATTTTTTCAGGCTAAAACGCTATCTTTGCCCCCCTCCGGCCTCGTAGTACAATGGATAGTATAAGAGTTTCCGAAGCTCCAGATACAGGTTCGATTCCTGTCGAGGCTACTAATTTAACGACTATTAAATTCCGCGTTTACTAAAATACCATCCTTGGTATCTTTCATGCGGAATTCGATTCCTGTCGAGGCTACACCAAAATTTTTAGGATTTAAGGAATTTAAGGATTGAGATTTGACCTTGGATTCCTTATTTTTTTGGGGATCTTTATAACTTGGCCGTAGTCCATTGACCAAAAATCGGTTCAGGCCTCGGGTGGTAAGACTACGGCCAGCATCCTTCTGATTTTTGGAAATATTGAGGAAGAATCAGGAGAGCGAGGATAAAGGTAAAAAACCTCGAATATCTGTTTATTCGTTTTTTGACGGAAATCAGTTAGTGTTTTACCTTATTTCGACATTTTACTTATTTTCATGGGGCAAAACCAAAACCTTAAACCTCTATGAAGTCAACCCTTCTAATCTTGTTATTCCCCTTATTTGCACTCTCACAAGAAATTGATAAGGATAAATATGATGAGTTTAATAAAATTAGAACTATCCTTACTAAAACAAGGCTTGTAGATAATAGTAGAAATAAGTTCCCCTTTTATGTGTGTGGAAAGAGCATAGATGAAAAAATTATAGTCTATTCGTTTTCGGTATTTTTTGTGCCGAAGGAAACAGGCACAATTTTAAGTAGTACCGCTTCGGTCAGCTTTCTATTTAGCGATAAGTCCGTATTGAAATTTAGTAATATGCAAGAGGATAAGGTTGTGGAGGCTGGGAGTTCGGTATTTATTTCATGCCAATTAAATGAAGTATTTCTTAAAAAGGTTAAAACCGTTGCTGTAACGAAGATCAGGATAGATACTGGTGAAGAAACCCAGGATTACAGCTTCTCTGACCAAACAGGGATAAGAGACGCTATAAAGGCTTTGGATGAGGCAAGTAAAAAACCGCATCCCAACCAGTAGCTAAAGCCATAATATAAACCGTAAAAATGAAAATTCTTCTTCTTTTAATTAGTTTGGTTTTTCTAAGCCCAATGATCTCCCGCATAAAGAAACGATTGTATTTTTGAAATGCTACGGGAAGTCCCCCTGTAATGCTTGTTCGAGTTGTTCCTCCTGTAAGTATTGTAGTGCAGGAGGTACTTGCGGGGTATGCGAGAAGAAGTCTAAGCCGTTAAAAAGCACACCGGCAAAGAAACCCGCCACTTCATCCCAATGCAAGGCCACCACCAAGAAAGGAACAAGGTGCAGTCGGGCTGCAGGGACAAATGGTTATTGTTGGCAACATTCGTAGGAAATTTTTTATTAATAAAAGGATGATAATTTATTTTATTTTCTTTCTTGTTTTATGCGCAATATTTGGCTACCTGATAGGTAAGGGTAAAAGGATTGGATCGCTATGGTCTATTGTAGCTTTATCATTTTGGTTGCTAATCCCGGGGATTATATTTGTTATTTTAAGCCCTCGAAGTAAAGAAAAAAAATCGGCCTCCTATAATGAAAGGATTTTTAGTGTGTATGTAGGCGCAATAGCTTTCTTTTCACTCTTGGTTTTGCTTATGTTTTCAATTCCTGCAATTAGGAAGTATCAATTTAGTAGAGAATTTAATGCGGAGGATTTTTTTGAAATGTTATTTGTTCTTTTTTATTTGATTATAGGTTTGATCTCATTTGGCACATATATGATAGCAAGAATATTTAGAAATTCATACAGTTTTAATGGCAGATAATTATATGGAAAACTCCGATGTTAAACAACTTGGGTACGTAGGTTTTAAAACCTTAATTGCAAGTCACTCCCCTGCTGCTGCCTTGTTTGCTGAGTTGCTTGGTTGGGCTATAGAATCACCTTGGGATAAAAGAAGGGAAGATTTATTATTGTACTTATACAATAGGTTAAGGGTTCTGGAAGAAAAGCAGGAAGTTAATTTGAAAGAACTTTCAAAAAGTGATGAATTTATTGATGTTCTTACCCAAGCGGTGGCTCTTTCTGTTCGTGCAAGCCAAGAAGAGAAAATTAATGCATTGCGAAATACTGTTATTAATACTGCAACAAACTTAAGAGGAGACCATACCAAACGCCTTATTTTCCTAACCAAAATTGAATCCTTTACTGAATGGCATATAATCTTGCTTAGGTTTCTATTTAACCCTCAATTGTATTATCATCAAATTGGCAAGGAAATGCCAAATTATGTATCAATAAATCTATATACTATTATTGAAGATGCTATCCCTTATTTTAAGAATGAGGAGGATTTAATATCCGTAATCTGGCAAGATTTATATTCTGCAAGGTTTATTACTACAAGTGAAGAAAAGGCTATGCTTACAGCTAAAGGCGCATTTGCAAAACGAACAACATTATTAGGGGATGAGTTTTTGGCTTTTATTTCCGCAAATTAAAGTGCTTTGTGTCCCATCATTTCAAGGCTTGAAAGGTTTAAAAATCGGATTTGCAGTAAATCATTAGTATTGAACTTTAAATAAGCTTTTAGCCATGTGCCTTTTATTTTATCACCTGTCCCCGGCTGGCGGTTGTCTTACTAACTACAAACGATCAAAATTAAAGTTCACCAGACTACGGCCCATCAACACTTCTGCCTTGAAACAAATCCGCCATAATTGGTTCGTCTCCGTGAAATATCCTCGTCTAACTTACAAAAAACTCGTATTCTGACCCCGAAGGGGTCGCGCGTTTGTAGAAATGCATTGATATCACGCATAAGACCCTGAAGGGGTCTCCCCAGGGCTGGGCGACCCTTTCAAGGTCTCAAAATCTGAGGGAAACTTCTGGCTACAAACGGGTGGCCCTTTCAGGGCCTTGGAAAACAATACAAAAAGGTGTTATTACAAAGACCAATAACCTACTAGCCGTATATGGGTGTGGTCTTATATCGCAGAATAGATTCTGAGTTTAATCAATATGACCACGGCCAACATTTGTCTGATTTTTGGAACGACCGAAGAAGAATCTGGAATGCGGTGGCAATTCGGTTTCTCAAGGTTAAAAGAAAGGCAAAGGGAATACGTATAAAGCATACATGCAAAAAAACATGCCCACCACTTCGCCGGTTTTTAAAAGCGAGGGAATGCCCGCCTTTCCATTGTCCCCGTACCTTTATAAAAAAACCGGCCATGACAAAATACCTGCTCCTTTTCCTGCTGCTCCCGGGCATAGGCCTGCCAGCCTGTTCGCAAAAACCTTTTGACCATCCGGGCTATAGCCAAAGCACTTTTGAATCGGTGCGGTATGGATTGTTCCGTCCGGCGGAGGAAGCGGGGCGGCGCTATCCCTTGCTGGTCTACCTGCATGGTGCCAATGATACGGTGTCACGGGATTTGTCGTGGTACAGTGCGGAGCGACAGGCGCAGTTTCCCTGTTTTGTACTGACGCCGAAGTGCACGGTCAGTGACCAGGGCTGGGGCAATACCTGGGTGGCGGGTCATACGTCTACTACGGCGGCGGTCCTGCGGCTGGTCGATTCGCTGGTGAAGGTCTGCGCGGTGGATACCAGCCGGCTCTATATCTATGGGATATCGATGGGAGGGTTTGGGGTATTTGCGGTGCTGCAAAAAAATCCGGGGCTGTTTGCCGCAGCCTATAGTGTTTGCGGGGGGTCGGATCCCAGGGCCGCGACTGTGTTAACCCAAACCCCGCTTTGGATTTTTCATGGTAGGGAAGATAATGTCGTACCGGTATCGTTATCCCGTGACGTTTACCAAGCAATAAAAGAGGCCGGTGGCACAAAAGTGCGCTACACTGAATATCCTGGCGTCCGCCACGACAGCTGGCTGAATGTGGAGAAGGAAACCGAACTTCCTGGATGGCTGTTCAGTCACCGGAAATAATCCCAAACTGTTTAATTACTGTATGAAACAATACTAAGGTCAGACCAGCCTTTAAATGAAAGCACAGGAAGAGCTGAAGTACCCAGGATGACAACGGTTTTTTCGGGTATAAAGGTCTTTATGAATGAAAAACACTTCTCTGCCAATTCTTCTCCAAGCCCATCAAAGGGCTTATCCAACACCAACACAGTACAATCAGAAAGAAGAGCCCTGGCCAGAGAGAGCAGCTTCCGCTCCTGATAGGACAAAATAATTTTATTTCTTTCCAGCGAACTTCGAATGGTCAACGTTAGATCGCTAAATTCAAAGCCGATTCCTTTTAGCACCAGCAACACAGCCTCTTCTCTTCCCGGTTTCCGGCTTCGTACCACCATTTCGTAAATGCTGTTTCCATGCAAGGGAAGCATGTCACTGGAACAGGCGAATACACTTCTCAGGCGTTCAGGCGAATAAGTATGAATGGGCTGGTTGTTTAACATGATCGCCTGTTCGTAATTCTTCTTCAATCCAAGCAAACTCCTGATGAAGCCTTCGGTATCTTTGCAATGAACGAACTGAACCATCCCTTTCGTCACCGACACCTGGAGAGAGGGCTTCAAATCCATGGATGGGGAGAGATCAGGGCTATTCCAGGAAAGGGTCTCAAAATGAAGTTTACTCAATTCGCTGGTTCTGGCCTCTGTTGGAAGTTGAAGCAATTGCTCCACTTTTTTCAGCGAGATTTTGCCCAGACGCCAGGTCGATTCCACTTTCACCATTCGACGCAAGGCCGCAAACTGAAGAAAACCCAGCAATACAAAAGCAGTCAGGTCACCCTCGCTAATAGGCACCCCCCGCTTCGCTACCACAAAAAGTATGAGACCAAGTATCGAGAACAAGAAAAGCGGTCCTGACGATTGCAAAAAGGACTGCACAAAAGAGGCCTTCCTCGAAGAATCAAATACAGCGATTGATCTTTTGTGAAAACGTTTGAATTCGGTACCCTCCCGTCTGAAAGCTTTAATCGTCAATATAGCATGAAATGAATGGCTGACAAAAGCCAATAACCCGCTTTTCTTATCCCTGGTTTCTTTGGCCAGCCGCTGAAATGGAATGTTTAACAGGAAATTCGCCAGAAGCAAAAGTGGGATGACCGAATAGAACAAAAGGCAGAGTCCGGGATTCAGAAGGTATAAAAAGTAAAATCCAATGGCGAGTAAAGCGATATCACGTATCAGCGCAAGCAACCCCTTTGTGTAAAGACGCTGGATGGCTGTCATATCTCCGCTATAACGAAGCAAATACCGGGCTGGAGATTTGGTGGCAAAATATTCATAGCCCGTCTTCAACTGATGCGCATACAACCGATCCCGAATCTCCTGTACAAGTTGAAGAGCGGCCAGTTTTGAAAAATAGTGAAATACCCAATCAAAAAATCCTTTTACAAGAACCAACAAAAAAAACAACAGAAAAAATTGCTGTAAGGTGGCGGCTCCCTGAAACCCCATAAGGGTCAATATCCGGCTTTTATTTCCCGTACTATTAAAAAAAAGCTGGTAGAAACTGCCAATACTCAGGGAGAGCAACACATTGGCCAAACTCCCAATAATACCGGCCAGCAGGGCGACAAAGAACAAAGTCCTTCTTTCGCGAATAAGCCCCAGAATATTCAGGTATCTGCCCACCATAACATGCGGTTCAATTTTTGACACGACCACTATTCACTTCAGGCGCTCGCCATTAATTTTTGTTCCAGGCAACCCATCATTTGCCCATTCCCCAACTGGTCAATGGAATATACGGGCAATTCACTATTGTCATTCACTTCCTTCACCAATAATGGACTGGTGGTAAAGAGTCCACTGAGGAATACCGGCCGAATTCCCCAGCTTTTCAAGACTTCAATTCCATGAATGGCGGCAAGACTATCACCACAAGAATAAACCACATGATCCACACTACTGGTAAATCGCTTATTCGTCAGAAGCATCTTGGTTTCCCGTTGGAATAACCCGTCAGCGATCTCAATCACCACATAATCAGGGTTGACCACTTGAACTTTACTCAACAGGGTTTCATACAAATCGAGCAATTCGGTTGCAGAACAGAGATAAGTGGAGGGAAACCCCATTTCCCCAAAATGGGTAACCATTTCGGCTCCCAGGTCGTACACCAGATCGGTGTCTTTTGTGTATATCGTTCCCGTTAATTTGATAAATGCCACTCGCTTCCCCATCGCCTTTAAGCCTCTTGTCAGATAAGCTGCTGTGGTGGTCTTACCGCTGTCCATGCTCGACCCAACAGAGAGTATCACTTTGGATACAAGGGAATGAATGCCCATAAACTGGTGCATTTCTGGTTGTTTGAGTTTCCTGGTATTTATCACCTCATTGGCTTCATTCACCACATATCCTACGATCCGAATGATGGTAGGTCCAACCAGGTGAAACTTGCTGTTCATGGATTTGATAATCCCAATTGTTCCACCGGCTCCGAGAATATGAAATTCCTGAAGACATTCGTCCGGAACATACCCCTCAAACTGCTCGGTGGCATACCGGGTTCCAAAGGCAGCCATAATGAGGTCACCCGGCAAAATGGTGATATTACGATATTGATCGCCTTGGATATTCTTGTGTTTTCCTATTTTGATCACTTCAAAAACAGCCAGATCCCCTACTTGAGGTACATAATAACCGGGCAAGCTGGTATCGACAGAATAGTTTTCAATTCCGCGACAGATAACTGATTTCTTAATTCTGTTTTTCATATAGAATATTTATTCATTAGCATTATTGATGAAACCATGGCTTCCTGCCATCTTTTTTTCCAAGCGAAACATTTATAGACAGTCCGGCAACATTAAAATCGTCATAACTACGACTGATCCTGCCATTAGCAGGATTGAGAACGTTGATCCGTCTGTTTTCGTCAGAAAGGAAATTAAATTCCCGCTGGGTCATCAGGTATAAGGATATATTGAACCGATTATTGATCTTGGAATTCAGGTTCAGGAAAAGCCGGCCGCGATGAAAGCCATTCGGAGCCTGTCGTATCGTTGCATTTCCCGCCTTATCGAAATACTGAATGGTACTTCCCCCTATGTTGTAAAATAAATGGTAGCTTATGGAAGGTGACAGATTTAAAAAGGAAAGCCGCTTATCCAGGCCGATTCGTGACTGAAGGATAAGTCGATATTTGAACCGTGTTTCATTGGCCGAGTTCAGTTCTGCCTGAAGGCCGTTTGTCCACTGGATGGCTTTGGTCAGTTCCCATTCATAGGCTGCCCGGACAAAAACTCTTTTTCTTACCCCGGATGTACTTCCGGGTATCTGATTGATCAACCCACCCACAAAAAAATTAAGCCGCTTGGTTATATCATAAGAGAGCCTTACCTGGGTCTGGTTAAAATCATTCTCCCCTTTGTTTAAATCATACGCGCGCAGATGGCTCAGGCGCAGATCCAGTTTTCGGGTCATTGGCACATTGAAATTCACGGAGGTCCAGGCCTTCCAGGATGTATTTTGAGCCCATCCCTGTAAACCAGCGAATTGAATGGCTATAAAGAATAAGATGACGGAATAGTATCGGGTGGCCCACATAAAAGATGACTTTCATGATTAGTAAACAAAAGATGTTTAATTGTAACCTGCGGGCCTTTTTTTGTTTATAGTAATTCCAGGCCCATCTGGATATACCCAACTGACCAAAATCATATCCAGGCTCTGGCTCTCCTTTTATCTTTCCGCCCTATTACTTGCCTGCTGCTTATGTTTACTTCATCTGTACAAAGTTTGGGTGATGGATCACAAAAAGGAAGGTCACCGGCTATGGCCAGGTTTTGGCTTTCCCTGCAAATCCTGTTCTGGGTCATTGGAGCCTTTCTCTTTTTCAGTCTCCTGTATTTCCCCGACCTGGGATTACTCCTGTTCTGGAATGTGCTGATCCCTGTTGCTCCGGCCTTGCTGGTGCTGGCAACGGGATTATGGAGAAATGTATGCCCTCTCGCCACCACCACCCTGTTACCCCGTCATCTTGGGCTCTCAGCTAAAAAGATCATGCCGGTGGAATGGCAGGGCAAACTGAGTTTACTGGCTGTTATCGCTCTTTACCTGATAGTGCCGCTGCGTCACGCCATCTTCAATACCAATGGCCAGGCCACAGCAGTCCTTCTATTTCTATGTGCCCTTACGGGCATAAGTATGGGACTGGTATTTGACTGGAAAAGTGGATGGTGTTCTACCCTATGTCCGGTAAGCCCGGTGGAAAAACTATATGGGGAAAATACATGGATGTCGATGCCCAATGCCCATTGCAAAGAATGTGTAAACTGTTCCATCCCCTGTCCGGATTCCACCCCAAATTTTCATCCTGCCCTTTCCAAAAAAACAATCTACCATCGACTGTCCAGTCTGCTTCTGGTGGGAGGTTTACCGGGTTTTATCTGGGGATGGTTTCATGTGCCAGATCATGAAGGAATCGATAACCTGATGGTCATGTTATCGGTATACGAATACCCCCTGATTGGTACGCTTGTCACTTTATTCCTGTTTTTATTGATCAAACCATTTACCCCGGCGCATTGGGAAAGAAAGTTAGTAGGGACATTTGCCGCAAGCGCAGTATCCTGTTATTACTGGTATCGCATACCGGCCCTGTTTGGATTTGGCCGCTTCGCAAAAGACGGGTTGCTGTTCGACCTGAGTACCGCTTTGCACCACCAAACCATAACCTGGATATGTGTGGGGGTAACTGTTTTCTTCTTCTGGTGGCTGGTATGGAGAACGCCCAATAAGCGAAGCTGGTCAATTCGACCGGCCTTTAAAGCCTGATCCAGCCCTTCTCTTCACAAATCATTGGACTACCTATTTATTTTAAACACCCGCAAGTAATCGTCATTCACTGCTACCAACACGTATTTATTGCCTCCCTTGGAGGTAATCAGCGCCATATCTTTTACATCCCCCTTTACTAAAAACCCGCTAACCAAAGGAGATTGGGGAAGAAAGGATTTTTGTCCGGTTCCTTTCAGAAAAAGTCCATAAGAGGCATCCTGTCTTCCGGTCATTACTTCAGTCTGGTACTCATTTCCAGCGAGGAGAAGGTCGACAAACCCATCGGCATCGAGGTCTTCACAAATGATCGCGTTGACAGGCGCAAACTGGGCTTCCATCGGCAGCACGCGTTTGACAAATACCCCATTCCCTGTATTCTCGAAAATGCAAGTCCGGGTTTCGTAACAAACCGACCGGATGATCTTCTCCTTATTCACTCCTTTAAATATATCCCTGGCTGTGGCCTTTCCATAATCACTATTGAGCAAAAATCTTTTCTTAACGGCAGGCACCTGTGTTGACAAGGTACCCCTGCTAATAGAAGGATAAAGCTGCTTTACATTAGACTGATCCATTATATGGTAGAACATGACCGGATCGATCGTTCCGTTATTATCGATATCAGCGGCCCAAAGTTCCATGGGCTCCTTATCCGATGCCTTGTACTCCGTATTCAACCCCTGGTTGCCTGCTACGAGGTCCATATCTCCATCCATGTCAATATCGGCAACTGCCAGGCTTCTCCACATGCCATTGGTAGTGGAAAGTCCGCTCTTCTCGGTGACCTCGGTAAATTTCCCGGCAAGGTTCTTAAATACGCGGACAGGCATCCACTCCCCTGTTATCACCAGTTCTTTTGACCGATCATTGTCAATATCCACCCAAGCCGCGGCCGTAACCATTCCTGGTTTGGTTAACGCAGGACACAAACTTTCCGTCACATCCGTAAACTGACCATTGTTGTTCCGGAGCAGAAAGCTGCGTGGTGATAGGGGATACTGGCGGGATACCCTACCCCCGATAAATACATCCACATCTCCATCCCCGTCAAAATCACTGGTGGCTACACAGCCCGCAATGGTTTCAACACCCGCAGGTATAGCTTTGGGATCAAGTAAAAAATTCCCTTTGCCATCATTGATATACAACCGGGGTCGGTAATAGGAAGAACCATCTTCAAACTGTACATCTCCGCCGGTAACCAACAGGTCGGGATCGCCATCCTTATCCGCATCCAGGAAAATACAATCAAGGTCTTCTTCCAGCTTGACCCCGGTTGTAAGATCTGATGCACGAAAGTTTCCACCAGCTTGTCTGGTAAAGACCTTTCCGGTGAAACTGATCGCCCCTCCGATATAAAAATCGGGCTCACCATCCAGGTTCACATCGGCTACACTTAAATAAGGCCCTAACTGGGAAAATTTTTGAGGCAATAAGCGTTGAAGGGAATAGTCGTCAAATACCGATTCTACATGCCTGTATCCAATACCCGCAGCGGAAGTTACATCTGTAAATAAAGTAGAAGTTGAGTTGATTGAATTTACCGGCACCACTCTTTCTCCAAGCCAATCTATTTTCAACAAGGTATCGGCTTTTACATCACGGAGCACCCGCACACGATTGTCGGGCCAGATGATCACTACAGAATCAACCTGATCATCTTTTCCCAACCCAAATAAAAGATCACGATCCACTGTAGAGAAGTATCCGCGGACCGGATAGAGTTCCTGCATTTGAACCCTTCCTTTGTGATGGACAAATGCCTTTGACCCGATCGCTTTTGTATTCAGGCTGTCCCCGTTTAACCGAAGAGTCAGATAATGACGATCTCCGGTACTGTCTTTCTGAATTAAATTATTAAGATATAGAAAGGCTTTCTGGTTGATATTATTCACCACCAGGTCAAGGTCACCATCATTGTCCAGGTCGGCATAAGCGGCGCCATTGGACATAGACGGGATATCTACCCCGGCTTCGGCTGAGTAATTGGAAAAAGTAAAATCTCTATTATTAAGGAAAAGGTAATTGGGCAGGTTGACATGGTCCAGGGAAGCCAGTTTTTTGCGGACTGCTTTCTGGATCTCTTCCCGCGACATAGAGCTGGTGAGGATGCTACTGCTAAACTCGAGGAAATCGGTATTGATAAAATCCCTTCCTGTGCCATTGGTAACATGGAGGTCTTTCCAACCATCATTATTAAAATCGGCCAGCAGTGCGCTCCAGCTCCAATCGGTTGCCTGGACTCCTGCCAGTTGTCCAATTTCACTGAATAAGGGAATCAGGGTATCACCATTGGCCACACTCCCTTGGTTTAACTGAAGCACATTGCGCATGAATTCAGGATCATACCCCATTTGCCGCTCGGCCTGGTATCGCTGGTAATTCATGAAGGAAAAAGAGGTCTTCTTACGCATGTTGTCTTTCGGCAACATATCCAACACGACCAGGTCCGGTTTCAGGTCATTGTTCAGATCTGCCGCATCTGCTCCCATACTGGAATAACTCTGGTGCATCATGGATCGGCTGACGACGTTGGTAAACCCACCATGCTGATCATTCAACCAGAGCAGATCGTTGGAAAGAAAATCATTCCCTATGTACAGATCAGGCCATCCATCCAGGTTATAATCGGAAACAGCTACGGAAAGCCCGTACCCGTCTTCGCGGATATTGGCTTCCATGGATACATCGGTAAAAACAGGATGTCCCAGGTGAGCACTATCCCCATCATTCCGGTACAGCCGGTCATTGGCCGGCGACCGGCCTGTCCAATCACGGGGAAATATGGTATTTGTATTGCGGTCGGTTAGCAGGTAATTGACCAGGTACATATCCAGGTCTCCATCTTTATCGTAGTCAAAAAAAGCTGCTTGCGAGGAATATCCGGTATCCGCCAATCCATACTCTACCCCTTGCTCTTTAAAACTCAGGTCATGCTGATTGATGTAGAGGAGGTTTTTAGCCCGGTGGGTAAGGTCTTTGCCAATCACACAAACATAGATATCATCAAACCCATCGGCATTTACATCGGCTATACTTACGCCTGTAGCCCAGTCATGCGTGACCACCCCGGCCTTTTCGGTCAGGTCTTCAAACTGACTATTGCCCCGGTTAATGTAAAGCCGTGAACTTACCTGGTTACCGGTAAAGAAAATATCTTTTTGTCCATCGTTGTTGAAATCGCCGATTCCAACTCCACCGCCCATGTACCCAAACTCATTGATAAATGAAAAAGACGAGTCATTGTCACGTATCTCATTTATAAAATGGATCCCGGAGGTTGCCGGGTCCAATCGGGTAAACAAGGTTTGCCGGTGTTTGTCTTTACACCCCGTACTGATCAAAAAAAAGAAGAATACGAGGGGAATGAGCAGTATTCTTTCAGGCAGATGAACTAAACAAGAAGTGTTTAGTCTCCTATAGAATAAATTATCTTTTTCCATAACTCTTCCCTATACTTAAATATACGAAAGGCCGTCCCATTAAAATGGGACAGCCTGATTCTTCGACACTTGCTAAAACTACAGTAAAGGGTTTGCATCCAATTCCGCTTGTGGAACTGGTAACAGGCTCACTTGACCGGGTTTTGGGTCGGGAACAACCGAGGGGTAGTATCCTCTGGCTCTCCACCGGAGTATATCTACGTTCCGAACCGATTCTCCACCGAGTTCCACCATTCTTTCGTGCATGATGGCCCTTAGCACCTCATTTTTTGTAGTGGTAGGGTATTGTGCTGTTGGATAAAGTGGCATGTTCACAGACGGTCTCGCGCGAACCTGGTTAAGATAACCCACTGCGGCGGGCAGGGTTCCTGTTTCCGCTTCGCATTCAGCCAACATGAGTAACACATCGGCATAACGGATCAACCGTTGGTTGATACCTCCGGGGTGAAAACTGGCGGCAGCTGAACTTTCTTTATAGATCAGCATAAACTTCCTCCAGCTTACTTTCTTAACTACTCCGTTCACAATAGAGGAGTTCCCGTTCTGCTGGGCATCGGTCAGTACTTCCGCTCCATTGTTAAACAGGTCGCCTGATTCGTAAACAGAGAATTTATAACGAGGATCGTCTTTAGCGGCGCCGGTGGCTACGCGCTCAAATTCGTTGATGTATTTATCCGAGGGGATCAGGTTACGCCAGGCAACCGGGCAATATTCCTGATTTCTTACCGTACTAACTGGTGCGGAGGCTCCATCACCACTTACATATCCACCCCAGTTAAAGTTGTTATCTCCTCTGTCGAAGAATACAACCTCAAAAATGCTTTCTGCGCTGAACTCAGTTTCTTCCAGGAAATTATCCAGATAGGCTGGTGTCAGGGAATACAATCCAGAACTTACCACTGCCTGCAATGCTGTTTTTGCAGCAGCATAATCGCCTTTTTGCATCTGTACACGGCCCAATAATGCATTGGCTGCACCTTTTGTAGCACGTCCCCGGTTGGCATTATCATATGTACCAGGAAGTTTGGCCACCGCATCGGTCAGGTCGCTGATGATTAAGGTATACACATCGGCGGCTGGAGATTTTGCTTTATACCCACTTGCAGAGGAAACGGGCTCCTCATACAGAGGAACATCACCCCATTGCGATACGAGTTCAAAATAAGCCCAGGCACGCAGGAACTTCGCTTCTCCGATTACCCTGTCACGCAAGGCTACATCATCTGTCACACTGGGTGCGGCAGCAAGCACTGTATTCGCCCGGTTGATCATGATATAGGTGATCTGCCAAAGGTTGGTCATCACCGAATTGGAGGTCGATGGGGTGGGTTGTTCGAGCAACTCACGACGTGGCGCTTCCAACTGACCACCTCCGGCGCTATCCTCGTCAGACCGGGTGTCATGCACAAAGAACCATTCGCGGGATACACCAGCAGGGGAACGCATAGAGGCATACACTGCATTCACACCTGCCTGGAGCTCAGCTGCGGTTTTGAAATAACTTTCGGTTGTGGGCCGGTTTTCATCCGTAAGGTCAAGTTTCTCACTGCAGAAGGTGAGTCCAAGACAGCTAAAGATGACAAGACCCAAAATGATTTTATTTACGTTACTTTTCATAATTCGTGTTTTTTTCAAGAATGGCTTAAGCAATTAAAAACCAACCTGCACTCCTACCTGGAATGACCGAGGTTGTGGATATACTGCGTAATCGATACCATAGGTTAATGATGTTCCCGGTGTCCTGTTCCCTACTTCAGGATCATATCCTTTGTATTTGGTTAATGTGAACAGGTTTTGAGAGGATACATAGATCCGGAAGCGGCTAATAGCGCCTTTTGTCAGGTTCTGAAGGCTTGCTTCGGGAATATTGTATCCGAGTGCCAGGTTTTTAAGCCGGAAGAATGATCCATCTTCGAGCCATCTGCCGGAAGGTCTGGCGTTCTGGTTGGGGTCTCCGCTGATAGCCCTGGGAACAGTTGTGTTTGTATTGGAGGGCGTCCAGGCTTTTAACACCTCGGTGCTTGATCCAAACAAGCGAACCATACCTTCAGAGATGATCCGGCTGGCATTGAATATCTTATTGCCCTGCACTCCCTGGAAGAATACGCTCATATCAAAATTCTTATAGCTGGCTCCGTAGTTCAAACCGTAGGAGAACTTCGGAAGATAGCTTCCCAGGAATACACGATCATTCTCATCAATTACATTATCCTTATTGACATCCCTGAACTTCAGGTCACCAGGAGAAGTGGCAACTTTCTGGAAGGGCGAACTGGCCACTTCAGCAGATGTTTGGAAGATGCCTTCAATGATCCAACCATAGAACGATTGGATAGGTTGTCCGGGAGCTGTACGGGTAATATTATAGCTACCAAAATCCTGGTCAGCACCGGCTTCGATACCGTTCACGCTGGGCGCCAGTTCGATGACCTTGTTTTTAATAAAGCTGATGTTACCGGATACATTCCACTTGAATTCTTTCGAACGCTCATTATATCCAACCTGAAGTTCAAACCCGGTGTTCTGCATGTTGGCAATGTTCTGCAACACGGTAGCATTGGTAAAACCTAAGGATGGAGGAATGGGTACACGCAGGATCAGGTTGTCTGTTTTCCGTTGGAAGTATTCAGCAGAAACTGTGATCTTATTGCGGAGGAAACCGGCATCAAGACCTACGTTCACCTGTTTGGTCAATTCCCACTCGAGGTCTTTATTACCCAGGCTGTTGATCGAAGAACCGTAGGAAATGACTGAACCCGCATTGCTGTTATTGAATGGATAAATGGTGTTGTTTCCATCCACACTTACCTGCCAGGGGTAGTTTCCAAGTACTGTTCCGTTCAATCCGGTTATACCATAACCAGCCCGGAGTTTCAGCTCAGATACATTTTTAAATTTCTCCATGAACTTCTCCTGATCGATTCTCCAACCAACAGAAGCAGAGGGGAAAGTGGCCCATTTTTTACCGGGCGCCCATACGGACAATCCATCCCGGCGTATGGCCAGGCTGACCATGTATTTATCATTGAAATCATAATTCAACCTTCCAATGAAGGACATGATCAGGTTCTCATTACGGGTGGTGGACAAGGCAATATTGCTGGCATTGTTCAACACACGCAAATCGTTGCTGCTTTGGTTACCAGAGGCATTTTCCTGAAGGAATACCTGACCTTGTTGCTCATAAACCGCAATGAAGTTCACATTGTGGTCACCAAACGACTTATTGAACGTAAGTTGTTCGGTAAACAATTTTACAGTAGAAAGGCTGCGGTTGTTGGTGATGGTGGCCACTGTGGCGCTACCTCCGTTTACGGCACCACCTGATTCAAAGATCGGGGAGAAACGGTAATCCAGTGTATTGGCATAATCTACACCAAATACAGAGCGGAATTTCAACCAATCGGTAATTTTCACATCCAGTGAAGCAGTTCCGAGCACTTTCAGCGTACGTCTGTTGCCGGGGTTTCTTAATTCGGCATCAAGCACGGGGTTGGTGGGGTCAGCACCATCAAAGCTGTTGTTTGCGCTCCTGAATCCACTGGTAGTGGTAGGATCGTATACAGGCATATAAGGAAGCTGACGGATCACGTTCACCAGGTTGGTCCGCGCTTGTTGTTCGTTATTATCATATCCCTGATCGCTGTAGCCGATGTACAGGTTTTCACCAAATACAAAGCGGCTACCCAATTGATGGTCGGAGTTAAGACGGAAGTTATACCGCTGGAAGTCAACACCAGGGGCGATCCCTTCTTGTTTGAGGTAACCGGCAGAACCATAGAACCGGGAAACATCATTGCCTCCGCTTAAACCAATATTGTGTTGGGTGATGATACCTTCTCTGAAATAAGCATCCTGCCAATCAGTATTGGTCTGTGCATAGGTTTGAGTGGTACCACTATAGATCGGTTGATTGAAGTTGGTGGGTTCCAGTCTTCCTGGCATGGCAATACCGGCAGCTCCGTTAACGGCCCTTTCGTATTGAAGGTATTGGTTTGTATTCAGCAGGTCCAACCGCTTGGTAGATTTTTGCGTACCCACGTAAGAGTCGAGGGTAACCTGGATCTTGCCATCCCTTCTTCCTTTGCGGGTAGTGATCATGATAACACCACTTGTGGCACGGGAACCATAGATGGCTGCCGCACTGGCATCTTTTAATACATCCACTGACTCAATGTCCCGTACGTCAACGGTTGACATGTCTCCCGTAGGGAATCCATCGATAACATACAATGGACCGGAAGCAAAGCTGATAGAGCTGATACCCCTGATCCTGACAATGGGTTCGGTACCGGGGCTACCATTATTTGTTACTTGCAAACCAGCCACGCGGCCTTGCAAAGCTTGTTGAACACTTACTACAGGGAGTTCATTCAATGTTTTACCAGAAACAGTCGATACGGCACCGGTAACAGCCCTTCTTTTCTGGGTACCATAACCGATCACTACCAGTTCTCCCAAGTTGGAGATATCAGGCAGCATGGAAACGGTCACATTTGATTCGGCTCCAACTTTCAGGCTAACGCCGGAAAATCCGATCATGGAGAACTCCAGTGTTTCACCGGGTTCAGCGTCGATGACGAAGGTTCCTTCCGTACTGGTCACCGTACCTCTGGAGGTACCTTTAACCACAACAGAAACCCCTTGCAGGGGCTCCCCTTTGTCGTTGGTCACTTTCCCGTTGATGGGCTTGAAGAACAGGTCTCTCGGGACCGCCTGCCTTTCATTGGTCATTTCGCGAAGCTTGACCATCATCCCTTCCTGATCGCTCTTTTGCATCAGCACAACCTGGTTGCCTGATACAAAATAGAAAACGTTCAGGGGTGCCAACAACTTATCAAGCACTTCCTTTACGGATTGGTTGCTGGCGGTGATGGTCACTCGTTTCTTTGCCGGGATTCGTTGCGCGCTGTAAACGAACTTCACCTCTACAAGCCGGGTGATTTCTTTTAATACTTCGCGCACTTCCCGTTGCTCGGCAACGAGTGTGATCTTCCTCGCTAATACTTCCTCCGAAGCTTGGGCCGGAGTAGCATAGGCAAGCGTTGAGATAATAAAAAACAGAAACAGTTTGAGCGCTGATCTTTTCATTTGCAAGACAGGCCCTTTGGCAAGGTTAGGACATTTCATAATAGCAGTATTTGGTAAAAGCAATAGCCTCATTTAAAAAAAACAATCGTTATAAACCCGGTGTTTCTCTCTACACACCAGTTGTTACATTATTAATAACAACCCTTCGCCTCAATGATCACCTGTCCATCTATGATCTCATACTTTCCTCCAATCGCTTTGCAGATGAGATCAAGTTTCTCATAAAACGGTACCGTCCGGAGATCGGCTGTAATGGTACAGGGGCCTAACAATTCACTATCAAACAGAATACTCACGCCAAAATTCTCCGTCAACTGGCGCAGCACTTTCTCCAACGGATAATCATCATAGGCTAAATAATTATCCTCTACTTCGGGCACAACCATCTTTGGGTTCTCCCTTAAAGTTTTTCTGAATTTCCGTTTGTCTTTTTGATATATAAGCTCCTGATTCGGGGTTAAGATGATGCCATCCAATTCCATGATCTTCCCAAACTCCTTTCCCCCTTTGTTCAGGTAAACACCCACCTTTCCGGTATTGACGGCCACATGAACAGCACTATCCTTGCTGTAGGAGCGTACACTAAAACTTGTACCCAACACCTTGGTCATGATATCATTGGCAAATACCCGGAATGGACGCAGCGGGTTTTTTTGCACCGAGAACATGGCCTCTCCAATCAGGTAGACATCCCTCGAGCCGGATGTATCAAAATCCTGTGCATATGCAATCCGGCTGTTGGGTGATAACTTAACGGTACTCTTGTCGGGCAAACGCAGGGTTACCGGTTCATTGGTACTATTTACACTTTCCACCCACTTGCTGGACGGAAGGGTTTCTGCAAATTCAAATGCGTAAGATTCAGGCTTGCCTGGTTGGAAAAAGAACCAGGATCCGATTGCGAGAGAAAGGAGAACAGCAGCGGCAAGCATTATTCCTTTCGCCCGCTTTGTTAATTTGCCTAAAAGAAATCCATCAGTAGCCGGTATGGACGTTTTACCGATGATGATGAGTAATTCCTTAATGTTGCGCTCCCGTTCTCTATCACTGATCAGGTCTTCCGCATTTCCCAAATTCTCCAATATTCCTTTTGCTTCGGCGATGATAAAATGCTTGTCCGGATTCTTATTCAGCCATTTATCCCAGAATTCACAATCCTCCTGCTTGCGGAGCCTTGCCCATCGGATGAAATCTTCATCCAACAGAAAATCGTGAATATCATATAGCCTGAAGTCCTTCATAATACCTACTATAATTTTATGAGTTCCCCTGACGCGAAAAATCTACTGGAAATCGACCAGGTATTTTTTTAAACATTAAATTCAGTTGATTTTCAGTATTTTATGAGGGCGTTATTGATTAAAAAAATCGGCTTTGAGGAGTTCCCGCAACTTGCGGATGGCCTCATGGAGCAGGTTATATACCGACTGTTGATTGAGGTTCATGAGTTCGGCAATCTGCCGGTGGTCCAGGAATTGGTAATACTTAAGGTATATGATCTCCTTTTGCTTTCGGGTGAGTTGAGAAATAAGCGCTTTTAACCGGACGGCCCTTTCCTCATTTCGTTGCCGGTCAATGATCACCTGCTCGATCGAGAATTCATAATATGAGTCATGGGTCGTGGTCATATCCCCTAATGAAAGGTGATTGTTCTTATACAAGGTCTTTAATACCCGGTTCTTTGTTGCTCGTAATAAATAATAGCGGGGGGCCAGAATCCGGGGAGCTGTTTCTCTTCTTTGCCATAAACTGATAAAGACTTCCTGTATGCAATCCTTAATAATCGTATTGTCCCGGGTAAACCGGGATGCATAGCTGAACAGATCCTTATAATACAGCCGCATCAGCGCTGCCAAGGCAGATTCATCTCCTTGCTGGATCTGGAGCAAAATTTCACTCTCACTAGGTAAAGGCCCTTTGTGCATAAGCAATCGTTGATGAATTATATTTCCTCGTCAGTTTCTTATTTCAGGTTTGCGGCATTTGATAGAAAAATATAGGCCGCACAGATATCAATGACCACTTCATTCTCACCCCATAAAAATGGCCAGTCCTCTTTGTTCTCCGGATAATCGGGTTTGAGTAACAACAAGCCCGGAACAACACCGCCTGCAATAAAGCTGAAATCGGCCCGGTTACTACCATAGGTCACCCGTTTTGAATGTGTGCCTACACCTGACACAAAAGAAATATTGGAATAAGGATGGCACCCATAGATATAGTGCAGCCCTTTGTAAACAAACTCCCTGTCAATAATGTCGGGAAAATATTTATTGGCATAATGGTTTGTAATGGCCCAGTTTATGATCATTGAATTTCCTCCCCATCCCCTGGCTACCATGGGCACGCCATAGGGATTTTGTTTTGCATAGGATTCATTCAATGAACGGTACTTTTCCATATAGGGTCGCAACATATCCTTATACTGTTTATCCATAAACGGTATGGCCTGCAATGCCTGGAGCATTCCTGCACCCAGAGTGCGGTCTAGCATACTCCATAGCGCCTCTTTAAATTGTAAGGCATACTTTTCCTCCCGGGTGGTGATATAGAGTTGAAGGGCTGCATTCATTTTTGTCCCTCTACGGAAACCGGCAAAAAATGAAGCCGTATCGGATGTTGTTTTAACGGTATCGTTATATGACCATAATTCCCTGGCATAGTAGAGACATTGATCGGCCAGGGTATCGTTATAGCCTCTCAAGGCGCGGGATGCAGCTGCCAGGGAAGCTGCGGTATGGTAATCAAGGAAAGCCGATCTATTTGTAAAAGCCCACCGATCGTCGGGTGTTCCGCTTGATTTACCATCCGATTCAAATGGCTTGAGTAAGGGGTTATAGGGCAGGTTATCTGTTTCGGTGGAAGCATCTCCCAAATGATGATACTGATGCAGCTTTGGTACAATGATGCCTCTGACGGGGTGCCCGATATTTTTAACCTGGGCAACGATATTCAGGGTACCGTGTTCAATTTGCTGCAAAATATCAGGCTTGCCATCCGGCCGGTGAATATCCACAAACCGGTTTTGCTGATCAATAAAAGTATTGTCCCGGTCCAATTTAAAATCCTCCCAAGCCTGTACAAAACTCAATACGGCGGCATTGTGTGATCCGGTCTGGATATCAAAATCACCTGCATCAAACCATCCACCAATGTCCAAGCCCGGAATTCTCTCATAGGGCTTATACTTTGTATCGGTGACCGGCCCCATGCTATATCCGTCAAAATGATTTTGGTTTACCGGAGCCTGTAAGGCATCATCCAAATAGGGAACACCATGCCAGACACGATAGGCTTCATTAACCTGCATATGGTCCATTTGGACAGGAAACCATACATCCATTGTTGCATGCCATGCTTTTTCATAAACCGATGGTGAAATGGGAAAGGTGTTTGTTTTTTGGGTTCCGTACTGGAGATAATAAACCCCGGTTTCTTTGACCGCGCTAAAATCAAACTGCAGGTATTGGTATCGCAGGTAAGAACCCCACAATTTTGTTCGAACTTTTAGCTTTTCTACCGGCACTCCCATTCCGTTTACTTTAAACAGGGAGATCGTTTCTAACGGTTTGTCATTTTTATCCAATTCGATCACCCCGGATTTTTTTTGATCTGGTAAATACCCTGCCTGGGAGAATTGGATCACTGGTTTCCGTTTCCAGTTGGGGATGGCATTGGGTTCGAGATACCAGGTGAGGACTTTGCCTGTTTTTTTTGATGGTAACAAACTGCGCAGGATGAACCAGCCGTTTTGCGCCAGGTTTCGGCCATCGAACAACAGGATCTCAGTTTCAGATTGAACAATAACTTTCTTTTCTGCATCTTCCGGAGCCAATACCAGGGTTTTTCCTTTGGCCAGTGGGAAAGGAACCAGATATTCCCCTCTGCCTCTATCGTCAAAGGTGGTGTGGGTGCCAAACTGCTGTATCTTGTTTTTAATCGGTTCGGCCAGGGTCCTGTCAGCCGGGTATAAGGGAAAATATCCCGGGTGACCATCCGCCAGATAAGATCTTTCGAAATAGGTCGTGGGTAAAAACTCCAGGTTAAACCCTGCATTCCCTTCCAATTTGGCTGGAAGCTCTTTGTCGAGGTAAACAGATATTTCTACACCCTTTCCTTTGGAGGAAACACGGACACGTGATTCAAAGTCAATTTCCTGATACCGTAAGGTCACCTCAATCGTACCCGTTGCCTTATCTACTTTTCGGTTCACTACCAATGGCACCAGGTCCCATTGTTCCGGTGTGTGTTGCAAACGGACTGCTCCACCCGTGGAGGTGCGCACACCATGATGAATGATCTCGATTCCAGCGGTCTTCTCATCAAAGAACATCCCGTTGTACAGGTTATTAAACACTAATACATTCACTCCCCTGTTCGCGAAATAACCGGAGTCATTCAACTGAAGCGGTTGGCCGCGAAGAATCAGGGCCTGCAAAACAAAAAGAACCAGAGGAAGGATATAGATCCCTGTTTGACGACGACTGTTGGAATTACGCATAGCAGAAAATAGTTTACCTGAATAATAATATCTGACTCACTATCAATTTGATGGAAGTATATTGACCTTTACCATTTTTAAATTTTCCTGGGCAGAACTGTTTCCATACCACAGTTCATATTCCCCGGGTTTGACTGTCATCTTCCCTTCCACGGCATCATAAAACTCAAAGGCTGATGAGGCAAGATTGACCTGTACGGGAGAAGTAGCACCGGCCTTCAATTCCACTCGCTGATAGGCCCGCAGGGTCCGGATCGGGCCACCGGGATCTTTCACTTTCTTTATATAAACCTGTAGTACTTCGGTGCCGGCGCGTTTGCCTGTATTTGTAACAGGAATGGTCAGACTGACGGGTTCGCCTACTTTGACAAAACCGGCGTTCAAATTTGCCAATCCGATGGAGAAAGAAGTATAACTCAATCCATAGCCAAATGGGAAAAGCGCATCGTTCATAAACCGATAGGTTCGGCCGGTCATGGAGTAATTTTCAAAGTCGGCGAGCTGGGTGGTATCCTTATAGAATGTAACGGGTAATTTTCCGGAGGGGTTATAGTCTCCAAAAAGGATATCTGCAACGGCCTGTCCACCGGATTCGCCACCATACCAGGCCTGAAGTATCGCATCACAGCTTTCTGTTTCCGGCACCAATCCAATTGCCGAACCGGAGCAATTCACAAAGATCACTTTCTTGCCTGCGGCCTTTAGTGCTTTTAAACAATTTCGTTGCACTTCGGGCAGTTGGATATCTGTCCGGTCACCCCCTTTAAATCCAGGATAATTTACCGGCATTTCCTCTCCTTCCAGCAAGGTGGAAAGACCACCGGCAAAGATCACCACATCTACTCCCTTCAGTTTATTGATCAAACCCGTAAAATCAATATCGAGTTCTTTTCCAAAATCAAATTCCAGGTTGGCCTGCCAGTTATTCAACTGGGCATACCGAATCTCGATCCGGTATTTTTTCCCTTTTACTACTTTATAAGGAACACGGGTAGGAAGCGTACGCCAGTTGTTAAACCGGATCAATGATTCGTCATTCACTTTTAATTCAAACATGCCGGTAGCGCCCAACTTGAATACGATCTCCTCGGTTTCCTCCGCTATATACTCTGTTTCATATTTGGCTGAAAAATCTACCAGCTTAACACCGGAAGCAAATTCATGATCACCGGCCGTGGTGATTTTAAAAGGGTTCACTATTTGAACCGTGGTCACGATGTCGCCCGAAAGCGTCCGGTTATTCCAATAGGTTGCTTTAAACCCTTGTTTCCCGTCAACCTGAATTTTGGAAAAATAACTGGAAGTGACTTTGTTTTCCACCAGGTCACAGGCTTTGTCATACACGACTGAATTACTTTTCAATTTTGACTGGATACCGTCAAGAATGGTGATGGTACGAATAGGGGTGCCGTTGTAGTTCCCCCACAACATTGGTTCGTTATCGGCATTAGGCCCGATCACCGCGATCTTCCTGGTTGTTTTCTTAAGAGGAAGGAGATTATTTTTATTTTGCAACAAGGTCATTGATTCCCTGGCCATCTCCAGTGCCAGCGTCCGATGTGCTTCATTGTTTATTATTGACGGCGGGATACTTGTCCAGGGCACCAGGGCATCCTGATCCATTTCACCGAGTTCGAACCGGCCTTTGAGTACACGCAGCAGGCGGGAGTCAATATCGGTTTCTTTAAGCAGGCCACGCGAAACTGCTTCGGAAAGATGACTATACGCATACCCCATCCACACACATTCTACATCTGTTCCGGCCAATACTCCTTTAGCGGAGGCATGCACAGGCCCGGAAGAAACCTTATGGCTGGTGTAGAAATCGGTGATGGCGCCACAATCCGACACTACCAGGTGTTTAAAACCCCATTCGTCTCTCAGGATGGTTTGAAGCAGTCGGTTATTGCCACAACAGGGTTCATCATCGAGTCGTTGATACGCACACATAACTTGTCTGACATCTGCTTCCTGCACAAGTGCTTTGAACGCGGGGAGATAGGTTTCCCAGAGATCACGCGGACTTACACTATTAAGATTAAGGGTATGTCGGCTCCACTCGGGACCGGAATGTACCGCATAGTGTTTGGCACAAGCCAGTAATTTCCTATACTTGGCTTCGGGAGGTCCTTGTAATCCACGTACTACCTGTACACCAAGGCGGGACGTGAGATAAGGATCTTCTCCATAGGTTTCCTGCCCTCTTCCCCATCTGGGGTCACGAAAGATGTTGATATTGGGCGTCCATACAGAAAGACTTAAGAACCTTCGGTTTTCCTGTCCCGCCTTCATAGCTTTATTATACTTCGCTCTTGTTTCATCCGATACGGCTGAAAATATTTTGTACACCAGGGAGTCGTTAAAGGAGGCCGCCATGCCGATGGGCTCTGGAAAAACAGTCACACTGTCATTATTTGCCAGTCCGTGCAAGGCTTCGCTCCACCAGTTAAATTTTTTGATTCCCAGTCGCGGAATCGCTGGGGACTGGTCTTGCATGAGGAGTGCTTTTTCCTCCAATGTTAACCGCGAGATCAGATCCTTTGCCCTGGCTTCCATACTCAGTTCAGGGTTTTGAAAAGGTAACTGCTGTGCTGTTACATGCAGGGTGATCAAAAAAGCGGTAAAGAAAAATATTCCCTTATTCATCGTTTAATTATTTATAACAGGTGATGATTAATCATTTAAATAATAAGGGGGCGAAATTGTACAGATTATTACGCCATACCGGCCAGGTATGCCCGCCGGGGTACTCGCTGTATTTATACTTAATACCCATAGCATCATACTTTGCCATCATAACCTTGCAATTCTCGTAGGCGATATCTTCTTTACCTCCCATCGCGATCCAGAATTCTTTCAGGTTATTGTTTAGCATCGCCACATTGGACTGGACGAAATTGTAATGAGGTTCTGAAAGCGTGTTCACATTGGCAAACCAACCCGAGCTGAATACACCCAGGTAAGAGAACTTGTCTGAATTACGGACACCGGCATACAGTGTTTGTAATCCACCCATAGATAAACCAGCCAATGCCCGGTTCTTTGCATCCGTTTCTACCCGAAAGGTCTTTTCGATATAGGGAATGACATTTTGCAAAAGTTCATTTTCAAAACGCTGAAGGGACTGTTCACCAAACCCGGCAATGCCGGGACGATTACCAGAAAAATTGCCATCCATCATGACGATGATCATCGGCTTGGCTTTTTTCTCCGCGATCAGGTTATCAAGAATCATATCCGTTTTCCCTTGCTGTGACCATCCACGTTCATCTTCACCGCCGCCATGCAACAAATAGAGAACCGGATATTTTGCGTTCAGGTTTGAATCATAATCCGGGGGCGTATATACATAGCATTGTCTCCAACCATTGGTTACCCTTGAAAAGTATTTTTTAATGCGGATATCCCCGTGTGGTACATTGCGGATAGCATAGTATCCTCCGCCGGCAAAGGGTATCTCGATTCCACTCGCCATGCGGCCCATACCAAAAAAAGTTTCACTCGCCGGATCGGCCAGCGCCACCCCATCGATCAACAAAGAATAATAATGGAAACCCTCGCTGATAGAATCCGTGGTAACTGTCCAAACACCTTTTTCATCTTTTACCATATCATATTTCCGTCCAAGGTCCACCTGAACCTTACCGGCATTGGGCGCGTTAACCCTGAATTTAACGCGGCTGTCCAGGGTCACCTGCGGATAAGCAGCGTTTCTGACATTCGTCGCTGCCGGAGCACCAGCTACAGGATAATGAGGAAAACTGGAAACATCTACCGGGCGGAAAATGAGTTGGGAAAACATATAAAGCCCATTCTTCCAAACATTGAAATCATGAAAGCCAGGTTCAATGAAATAAATATGGGGTACATTATTTTGTTGCAGGTAATCATGCGTTCTTTTACTGAACTGTATCAACCCATCGCTGGCTCCGCAGGAAATAAACAGCAATTTGAGTTTCTCCCGTGCAGCCTGCGGGTCAGGCACCAGTTCGGCCGCGGGTTTTGTATTGGGTGCAGAGGAAAATCCACCCACCCAGGAAAATTTATCCAGATTACCTAAACCAAAATTCAGTGATTGCCCCCCACCCATAGAGAGCCCTGCAATGGCCCGGTGATCTTTGTCGCTATAAGCGGGATATTTCTTTTCAATAAAAGGGATCAGGTCATTCAGCAAATCCTTTTCAAAGGTGGCAAATGCCTGTACTTTATCAGGTGCAAAAACATTACCGGTTGCACGGTCGTCTACCATTGCACGGCCATTGGGCATCACCACGATCATGGGTTCTGCTTTTCCATCAGCGATGAGATTATCAAGTATCACCTGTGGTTGTCCGCCGTTCAACCATTCTTTCTCATCCCCACCAATGCCATGCAGCAGGTATAATACCGGATACTTTGTTTTCCGGTTAAAGCCGGGAGGAGTATAGACCAGGGTCTTTCGTTTTACCCCCACTGTTTTTGATGAATAATAAACCGTATCCAATTGCCCATGGGGTACCATCCTGACCGTATCAAATCCAAATGAAGCAGGTGGTATAGGGTTTTGGGCCAGTAGTGGCAAATTGGCCAACCAGAGGACGAGTGCGAAGATTAGTTTGTTTCTCATGATCGAAGTATTATTTAGTTGGTTGTATTTAAGTTGGGTAATGAGAATATTCATTTCATTATTTAAAAATTTCCTGCAGGGTGGTCGCCAAAAATTTTTTACAGTTCATCCAGGTATGTCCACCGGAAACAATATGACTGGTCTGTCGGATCTTCTTTTCTTCAAAAAAGGCGATATTCTTCTTTACACTTTCATAGAGAAAATCCTCGGTGCCCACACTAATCGTAAATAATTTGAGTTGTTTGTTAATCTTTGTGGCATCAGGAGTCCAATTGGTGAAATTCTTTTTGAACTCTTCTGTTTCGGTATAGGGGGCATAGGAGAAGATATAAGCAAACTTGTGTGTATTGGTCAGCCCAATATTCAGGGTTTGTCCGCCCCCAACAGAAAATCCGGCAATGGCCCTGTTCTCTGCCTCTGTCTTCACCGGATAATTGGCTTCGATAAAAGGAATCACATCATTCATCATATCTTTTGTAAAATCGGGCATGGGGCTGGGACGTACATTGCCATAGGGCATTACAATGATCAACTCAGGGCATTTACCGGCCGCGATCAGGTTGTCGGCAATAAGATTAGCCTTACCGACTTTGGTCCATGTTTCTTCAGTATCCGATCCTCCATGGATGAGGTAGAGGACGGGGTATTTTTTTCCAGACCCTGCTTTGAAGCCCGGAGGAGTATATACCAGCAGAGGACGGGCGGTACCTAATGCTTTTGAATCGTAGTACCGGTAATCGATCTTACCATGGGGTACATTTTGTAAGGAGTGTACCAGTGGCTGGTCGCCTGGCACTTCCAGCAGACTGCGCTTGAACCGTTCATTGGCAAAAACATAGGTATTGCTTGGATCGGCCAATTCCACAGAGTCAACGACAAAGCTGTATGGGTAGATATCCGGAACCACCGGAGGAACCGTCACACTCCATAGGCCTGATGTATCGCGTGTCAAGGAAACCGGAGCGGAAAGAAATTCCCCTTTCACGGTAACCTGTCTGGCTGTTTTGGAAAAATAGCGGAAGGTTACGCTATGGTCGGGGTTTACATCCGGGGAACTAATGGCAGGGGGTCTTTGTGCCATCGTGACTATTCCGCCGAGAAAAAGTATGGTAAATAAGAAACCTCGTTTCATCTTCTTTGAATTAGTTATTTAAAAAGGAGTTGCGCTGTTTCGGCCACATAATTTCTTACGTTCATCCAGGTATGTCCGCCCGGAGTCAGCAGGCTTTTATAATTAATGTTCTTCTCTTTCAAATAGGCCATGAACTCCTCGGTTTGTTTGAATAGAAAATCATCGCGGCCAACACTGATCCAGAGCAGCCGAAGTTTATTGTTGGTGGAGGCCGGGTTCTCTACCACTGCCCTGAATCGCTCTTCCATTTCCTTATTGGACAGGTAAGCGCTGTAACAGCATATCCATGAGAATTTGTCCATGTTCCCAAAGCCCACACGCAAGGTTTGACCCCCTCCCCGTGAAAAACCACCGATGGCGCGCCCTTCTTGGCTATCGATTGCACTGTAGTTTTTGTGAACAAACGGCAGGACAAATTGAAGAAGGTCCCTCTCAAAAAGCGCGGCTCTTCGAATGGCTTCTTCGCCATCCCGAACGATCATATCTGCCGGTTTTCCCTGACCTGTTTGCTCGGCGATCCTTGCCACCGGGTTGCCATAAGGCATGACCACGATCATGGGAACCGCCTTTCCTTCCGCAATCAGGTTATCGAGGATAAGGTTGGTATGTCCCACTTTAAAAAAGGTCTCTTCCGTATCGGTAGTACCACTTACCAGATAGAACACGGGGTATTTTTTTCCAGGGTCCTTACCGTATCCTGGCGGGGTGTAAACGACAAGGGATCCTGTGCTTCCTTCAACGGAAGGATAATAGACATAACTCACTACTCCATGGGGTACGTTCTTTAACGAGTGAACCAGGGGCTTATCTCCGGGTATATCCACCAGGCTGGCTTTGAACCGCTCGTTGGGGAAGAAATCTTTATTGGCAGGGTCCATCACGGTAATGCCGTCTACATTAAAACTGTAGGGGTATATATCAGGAACAACCGGACCAAGTTTTACCGACCAGATCCCGATACTGTCTTTGACCATTGGGACAGGATCTTTTTCAAATTGAATTTGCAGGTTTACCTGTCTGGCCTGTGGTGCCAGGTAGCGAAAAACAACCGATTTATCCGCATTCACTTGTGGTGAAATCACAAATGGACCGCGGGGAGGTTGCGCGTTGAGCTGGCAGGAAAGCAGAAAGGCCCCCAGCCATGGCAGAAAGTTTTTGAATGACGGATGTTTCATAACGATGTTTCCGATTTAATTTTTTCGTTTTGCGTAAACCCAACTCTCCCCAGTTCCCTGTTTCCCGAAAACCTACTCGAAAAAAGAGCCTCATTTCAATCAATTCCTAAAAAGGGTAACTATTCTATTCTAAAAGCTGGTTTCTCAATATTATTCTTTGGCGACAAGCGTATATGTTTTCCCTTTGTCGGTTCCCAGATCATATATCCAGGTTGGATTTAGCGTTAAGGTTTCCATTACCGCTTCTTTTGCCATCACCGGTTCAGCGCCCTCTTCTGTTTGGTAGAATGGGTTTGGATTTTTTCCCCTGGCTTCGGCCAGTGGTTGACCGTTCAGGAGTTTCATTTCATTGGGCACTCTCAAGCGAATATTTCCTCCCAGCTTTGACCGGATGATGGCTTTAACCAGTTTTCTATTCTTCCATTCCATACTAATTATTTCAATACCCCCTCTGGCCCTTAGCCCACTGATTAATCCGTTGGGCCATGCGGTAGGTAAGGCCGGCAAAAGGTGAAGGGCACCATCTGCACTTTGCATCAACATTTCTGTAATACCGGATGTACAGCCAAAATTGCCATCGATCTGAAACGGAGGGTGCGCATCAAATAGGTTATCGAAGGTACCCCCGCCATCAGCGTTTTGTCCGAGCGGTGTGAGTTGATTCTGAATCAGCTTATACGCATGATCACCATCCTGCATCCTGGCCCACCAATTTACCTTCCAACCCATACTCCATCCGGTAGACACATCTCCGCGTTGAAGAAGGGTGGTTTTGGCAGCAGAAAATAATTGCGGCGTACGATAAGGTGAAATTTGATTAGACGGAAACAATCCATACAGATGAGAAATATGCCGGTGTTTATCCTGGGGATTATCTATATCATCCAGCCATTCCTGCAATTGTCCATGTTTGCCTACATGCATGGGTGGTAATTGACTGCGGATCTGCTTAAGGGTATCAATAAATGACCGGTCTTTTTTCAACCATTCACCGGCCTTGATCACGGAGCTGAACACATCTAAGATGATCTGATTGGTCATTGTGGTCCCAACATCGATGGACGAACCCTGGTGGGCAGGGCTTCCATTTTCAGGCGACATATCAGGACTGATCACTTTCCATTTGTTGGCTGGATGTTCGATCAAATAATCGACATAGAACAAGGCTGCCCCCTTGAGTATGGGGTACACCGATTCGAGATATTTTATATCGCCATTATAGAGAAAATGTTCCCACAGGTGTTGGCTCAACCATCCCCCACCCTGGCTCCAGGCACCCCAAAAGGCTCCATCCACCGCTCCATTGATGCGCCAGATATCGGTGTTATGATGGGCCATCCAGCCTCTGGCGCCATACATGTCCTTCGCCGTTTGCCTGCCGGTCACCGATAATTCCCTCACCATTTTTAATAACGGTTCATGAAGTTCAGCCAGGTTGGTGATCTCTGCCGGCCAATAATTCATTTCGGCATTTATGTTGATGGTGTACTTGCTGTCCCAGGGTGGGCGCATCCGATCATTCCATATCCCTTGCAGATTGGCAGGTTGCCCTCCGGGTTGTGAGGAGGATATCAAAAGGTATCGGCCATATTGGTAATACAAGGTCACCAACTGTGGATCATTCGTCGATCGAAAATTCTTTAAACGTATATCCGTAGGAAGAGAGGCTGCTTCCGTAATACCGAGGTCAAGGTTAACCCGGTTAAAATACTTCTGGTATGCAGCAATATGTGTTCTTTGCATTTCAGCATAGGGACGTACAAGTGCTTTTTCCAGGTATTGAAGCGCCCTTTTATGCTCGTCACCGGAAATATCATTGTAGTTGTTGAAATTCGTCGCAATGGATAAAAAGATGGTTGCGGTATTGGCCTGTCTGACGGTGAGGGTGGTGTCGCCGGCTTCCAGTACCCCGCCTTCGAGTTTGATACGGGCAATGGCCTTGAACCGGACCTGTCCCTTTACCCCTTCATGATCCGATGTAGTCGCCGCCAGGGTTAATTCTTTCGTGGAAGTAGTTTGAATCTTTGATTTTGCATGTGGCGTAACAAAGTTTGCCTGAAAGGAGATGCGGTTTGGCTTATTCGCTGTTAACCGGATAATGATCACCCTGTCAGCAAAGGAGGCAAAGACCTCCCGGGTATAAGTAACCCCATCTACCGTATAAACCGTTTTGGCAACCGCCCGTTGAATGTCCAGCTCGCGGTAATATTGGGTGTAAGATTCATGGCCTTTAAAAGAAAGTTGCAGATCCCCTACCGGCTGAAACATCTGACCATGTGATTTTTTAGTAATGATCACGCGGTTGGCAATATTTTCTGCCTCCTTTTGTCTGCCGTCAAAGATCAATTGCCGAATGTATGCCAGGGAGTCAAGGGCAGCGGGATTATCGTTCCGGTTTGGGCTTCCCGACCATACCGTATGTTCATTGAGTTGGATCCTCTCCCTTTCCACATTACCAAATACCATGGCGCCCAGTCTCCCATTTCCCAGGGGCAACGCACTTTCCCAGGTTTTACCCGCAGGATGGTCATACCAGAGTTTAAGGTTACCGGTTGTTTGGGAGAAAACGGGGAATGCCAGCAATAAATGAAGAGAAAGAAGAAAACCAGGCCACACAATGGGCCTTAATAATCCAGTCTTTTTTCGCAATGGCAGAGGCATAAGGAGAAATTCAACTTTAGCAAATTGAACTCGGATCGGATCATCGAATATCATCGCAAAACCCGACTACCTCAAAGCTATGGGTTTTTTGCAATCGATTGCCAAAAAAGGAAAAATTAATATAATTTATTATTAATCAAATACTTATGCAGTATTTTGAAAATTTTGGCCTGGTGGCGGTTTATGAGGGCAAAATCGGTTTGGGAAGCAGGTCAATCCCATCCCTTCACGATCTCCTCCGCATGTTCCTTATTCCTGGGACGTAGAAATATCTTTCGGATCACCCCTTTTTCGTCGATGAGAAAAGTAGTGCGGTGAACCCCCATATAGTGGTGACCAAACATTTGCTTTTCGCCCCAAACACCATACTTTTTAAGGATCGTATGCCTGGTATCAGCAATCAGTGTAAAGGGAAGGGAGAATTTTGCTTCAAACTTTTTGTGTTTGGATTCCTCATCCGGACTAATACCAACCACCTCAAAGCCATGTTTTTTCAACAGGCCATAATTGTCACGCAGGTTACAGGCTTGTATCGTACAGGTTGGGGTATCATCTTCGGGATAAAAATAAAGGACTAGTTTTTTCCCTTTAAAATCGGCGAGGGATACTTTGTTTCCATTTTGATCGGTACCTGTAAAGGCGGGGGCTTTTTGGCCTACCTGTAAGGGAGTGGGCATGTAGGAGTTGACTTAAATTAGTGCTTTGTAAATGAATATGTTGAACGCGGTTTTGCAAATTACTCAACGCATTGAGTAAAATTACTCAATGCGTTGAGTAAATCAAAAGTTTATGACAATTCCCAAAGAAGGCAATACGGTACTACTATTCTGGGCAGTAACTAATATCAACTGCCTGGGTTGTACAATATCCCCATTGGCATCCCGGTCAAGTCCATACCGGGGTTCCTGGGGCAGATCCGTACCGAGGATATTTTGAATATCGAGAAACAGATCAAGACTGAACTTTTTAAAACTCCATTTCTTATCGATTCGGAGATCCAACTGGCTTAATGGGTCCAGGCGAACGGAACCCAATAAACTATAGTCACGTATGACTGCCGGATAATATAATTCGGTGGCCTGTACATTGACAGGTGCATAGGGTGCTCTTCCAAGAAACCGGTAACGCCCACTGATCTCCCAGTTCTTTTTCATTTTATATCCCCCCAACAAGGACACCAATACCTTATTATCCCATACAGCAGGCAGATAGGTATCGGGATCAAAACCGGTAAACTCTGAGCGATAAAAAGTTAGTGACCCAATCGCGTACCAATGGCCGGTAAATTTTTGTTGAAACAGGATCTCTGCACCATAGGTACGGCCCTTCCCAATGGATTGTATCTGCTCATTTCCCAATACTTCAAACCCTCCTCCTTTATTGGCCAGTGAAACCTGATCGATCTGGGAAACAGGATAGTCCTCATATTTTTTATAGAAACCTTCTACGGTGATCCGGGCAGAGGGAGAAACCAGATAATCAATACCCGCCACGATGTGATCACTCTGTATATATTCACTGTTTCGATTGATCAGATCACCGGAAGACCCCCGATACCCGAGTATGGTATAAGGAGGAATTTTATAATAACGTCCAATAGAGGCATTGAAGTTCCAGGCGCCTTTGTTATCCAATTGCCAGGACAATCCCGCGCGGGGACTTAAACGTTTGAGGAGTTCATTTCCCGAGCCGGTAAAATTATTTCCATCGGTCCGTAAACCGAGGGTCACCGAGAGTCTGTTGTCAAACCATTTGCGGGCCGCCTGGGCAAATGCCCCATAGCGGGTCAGGGTTACCCCGGCGTTGAAATTTGTATTATTGACAAGGTCAAGCGCCTTATTGAAATAATCTCCAATGATCACAACACCCCCATAGGAAAATGTCCAGGGCCCTGAAAGTTGTGTAACGGTGACGCGTAACCTGGATTCGTCCTCTTTTGAGTCATTGGAATAATAGAGTCCGGTTTCCTGTACGTTGTCACTGTATTGGAAGAATTCATTGCGCAGGCGGTTATGACTTAAAGTCGTAAGAATATTTCCCTTGTTGTTCCGGAATCGATGTCGCCAGCTCAACCCCAGTGTATTTGACCGTTGACGGATAACGGGTATCTGATCCTGAATGGCCTTTTGCTCGGCATCAAATTCCTTCAGTTCATTGATCTTGAGATCGTCCACCGAACCTACCCCGGTAAAGATGATCTCGTTGCGTGCATTGATCTGATGCCGGATCTTGTATTGATAGTCCCAATAATCGGGAAGAAAAGGAAGATCAAGGGCTTTAAACAGCAATTGCAGGTAAGAGCGTCTGGCGGAAACAAGAAAGCTCGTCTTGCTTACTTCCTTATCCCTTTTGAATAACAGGCCTTCAGCAGTTATCGCGGCCTCGCTGGAACTCAGCCGGAAATTGGTATTGAACCGGCTGGCATTTCCGTTGCGTTGATCAAACTGCAGGATACCCGAAAGCGCATTATCATATTGCGCGCCAAAAGCGGAAGTAGATAAAGTGACCCCCTCAATAAAAGATACATTGAGTAACCCTACAGGCCCACCCGCGCTGCCCTGGGTGGAGAAGTGGTTGATATTGGGAATTTCGATCCCATCAAGATAATAGACGTTCTCATTAGGCGCGCCTCCGCGAATGATCACGTCATTTCTAAACCCGCCCACCGAACCGGATACCCCGGGAAAGGATTGCACCACCTTGGCAATATCATTGTTACCACCCGGGTAGGCAGCGATCTCTTCCTGACTAAGCTTTTGCACCGAAAGAGGTGTATTGAGGGGTTTGCGAAATGGGTTGGGACGAACCACTACTTCCGAAAGTGTTCTGGTTTCGGGATTGAGATCAAAATTGACATCGATATTCCCTTCCGAACGGATTACAATGTTGAAACTGGTGAGCGAGGTATATCCGACAAAAGAAGCGGTGAGGTTATAGGTTTTTGGTAAAAGACCAGAAAAATAATACCGGCCATTGCTATCGGTGGTGGCCATTTTATCCCCTTCATTAAACCGAAGGGTGGCACCCGAAAGTGGTAGTCCGGTCAACGCATCCCGTACCAGACCAGATAGAGTACCGGTTTGGGCATTCATATGCTGTATAAAAAGAAAAGAAAGAAGGGCCAGGCTTAAGAGTCGTTTCATAAAAATCGTCATTTCATGTTGCTGCCTTCCACAACAATACAGGGTGAAAATGGTTCACAAACGTGAAAACCAAGCATTTGGCGAGCCTTGCCTCTTTGCACCCTCGTGGAAAGCGCATAGGCTTTTTTTCCGTACCTTCTGCCCTCAATTGTAACCAAAACCAACCCACATGCGTTCTATTTCACTTGCCTTGCTGGCCTGCGCCGGCATTTATTTCCTTTCCTGCAATACCAATGCTACGAACACAAAGCCCACTGCGGAGATCAGTAATGATTCCCTGGTAAAAAAGGGGCATTATCTAATTACCATCATGGGCTGCGGTGATTGCCATACCCCAAAACTTATGACACCGCGGGGACCTGTACCGGATACCAGCCGTATACTGTCTGGTTATCGTGAGGGTACCCCACTCGGTAAAGTCTCCCGGGAAGCTTTTGCCCAGGGCTGGGCCTTGTTCAATGGAGAGCTGACCGCCATGGCTTCGCCAATGGGAATCAGTTTCTCCGCCAACCTTACTTCGGATGAAACTGGTATTGGTACCTGGACCTTTGACCAGTTTAAGACAGCTTTGACCAAAGGAAAGTGGAAGGGATTGGAAAACAGCCGTGATCTACTGCCTCCCATGCCCTGGATGAATTATATTCATATGGAGGAATCTGATATGAAGGCTTTATTTGCCTATCTCAAGAGTACCAAGCCGATAAAGAATAAAGTGCCGGATCCCATTCCCGCCGATAAGATGCAATAAGATCTGCTTTCTCCTGACGATCATGGCCAAAAACGCTGTGATCGCTGGGAAAAAGCTTCTGTTTAAGAATCAAATAATTTCCCTATTTTTGCAACTACATTGCATTTCAACTTGCACCAGAAAAACGTCATACAAAAATTCCTGTCGGTGATGATGCTGGCGATCTTTACGCTTAGCATCACTCCACAAACATTTTTGCATGACCTTTTTGCCGGACACATTGATACGCCGGCGAAGATGGAACCAGGAAAGGATGCCCAGTTGGGAAAGGCCGGAGTGGATTGCCATTTCAACGACCAGGTAGCCACCTCTCCTTTTCTGGATCAAATAGATGAGATTTATCTTCTTGCTCCTGCACCATTAGCCATAGCCTTAACTCCTGAACTTGAAGATGCTGTTCTTACCCGTGCCTCCTATTGGGAAGGCCGTGGTCCCCCTGCCATTGGTTGAACCCGGCTGATCGACTGACAGGTAATATCCTGTCTATTGCTGTTCTTCCAATTTATTTCATTGAAAAAATCTGCTTTTATAATTCTGCTGTCCCTGCTGGGGTCATCCCTTCAGGCACAATTATGCACCTTAAAATTATCGGGCCACCTTGAAGATGCGGATACCCGGGAAAAACTGGTAGGTGCTGTGGTCACCATCCGGGAGCTGGGAATGAAGATCGTTACGGATGACAAGGGCGATTTTGTATTTGAACATCTTTGCCCGGGTCCATACACGCTTTATATTACACATGTGGATTGCGATCCAATGGAAAAGGTCATCACCCTTTCCAAGGATAGCCATTTGGACCTGAACATGCCCCATGCCCGAAAGACCCTGGGCGAAGTTGTGGTAGAAGCCCAAAAGGGAACACCCAATACCGGGTTCAAACAGGAACTGGCAGGTAAGGCATTGGAAGAAACCAAAGGGTTCTCCCTGGCTGAAGCCCTGAGCCGTATCAATGGCATCACCCAGTTACAAACCGGCTCTACCATTTCCAAACCTGTGATCCACGGTTTACATGGCAGCCGGATACTGACGATCAATAATGGAGTAAGACAGGAAGGTCAGCAATGGGGAAATGAACATGCCCCTGAGATCGATCCTTTTATTGCCGATAAATTAGTTGTAATAAAAGGCGTGGATGAATTAAAATATGGTTCAGATGCCATTGCAGGCGTGATCCTGGTAGAGCCCAGGCCATTACGTCTGCAAACGGGGTATGCTGCCGAATTCAATACCGCCTATTTTACCAATAACAGGCAATATGTAGTTTCGGGTACTTGGGAGGAGCAGGTAAAAAAATGGACCGGTTTCCGGTACCGGGTGCAAGGCACCTTCAAGAAAGGGGCCAATATTCAAACCCCCGATTACCGACTGAACAATACCGCCAATGAAGAACTGAATTTCTCCGTGACGGCGGGTTGGAAGAAGGACCGTTTTAATGCGGAGGCCTATTACAGCCAATTCAATACCAAAGTGGGGATCTTTACGGGTTCACATATCGGCAACCTGACCGATCTGTTGACGGCCATTGCCGCACCAAAACCGGATGATGTCTTTCTTGGTCAGAACAGCTATTCGATCAACCGGCCTTATCAGGATGTGACACACCATTTGGCCAAATTGAAATCCACCTTCTACAAAGGAGAACATCGTTTTAATGTGTTGGTAGCCGCGCAGATCAATAATCGTAAGGAATACGATATCGTCCGAAGCAGCTCCAATACCCGTCCACAACTCGACCTGTCGATCCTTACGCTTTCTCAAGACCTTCAATGGGAACAACCACGAAAGAATCACTTTTCAGGCACAGCCGGTATCGCTGCCACTCAACAGAACAACACCTATGGTGGACGCTATTTCATCCCGAATTATGATGCGTACACCTTTGGGGGTTACCTCATCCAAAAATGGAGTAAACATGATTGGGAAGTACAGGGTGGGTTGCGGTACGACTATAAGACCATACAGACAAGGCGGTTGAAATACGGCGGGGACACGATCAATAATAATTTCAACTTCTCCACTTTTGCGGCTTCTACCAATGTCATTTATAAGCCTTCGGCAAAATGGAGGACCAGTCTGGGTATCAGTCTTTCCAGTCGTGCGCCCTATGTAAATGAATTACTCAGCGATGGTATTCACCATGGAACAGCGACCTATGAGCGGGGTGATATTTTTTTAAACCCTGAAAAGGCCTTTCACCTCACCGGTAATATCAATTACCAGTCGGGCCCTTTCCAATTGGATTGGGTGTTGTATACCCATTTTATCCGCGATTTTATTTATCAGCAACCTGTACCTGATAGTCCGGTATTGACGATCGCAGGCGCTTTTCCGCTGATCAAATACAGCCAGACCAATGCTTTGCTTATGGGTTCAGACCTGGCCTTTGCCTGGAAGTTCAGTCCGCAACTGGAATGGCAATCCAAGGTATCGATCCTGTTTGCCCGTAACCAGGAAACAAATGACTGGCTGATCCTGATGCCATCGCATCGGTTAAGCAACGAGTTGGTATATAATTTCAAAGAAGGTAAGCGGCTCAGTGAATCGTATATCTCTCTGGAGTGGCAGGATGTAATGCGGCAAACACAGGTGCCATCGGATAAGAATGGTAAGCAGGATTACAAAGCCCCGCCCCCATCTTACCATTTATTGCACTTGAATGCATCCACCACCGTTCAATTGGGTAAACAGAAAATTACCTTCTCCATCACCGGCCGAAATATGCTAAATACTGTATATCGCGAATACCTGAACAGTATGCGCTATTTCACGGATGAAATGGGAAGAAATATCGGATTGCGAATCAAAGTGCCATTTGGAAAAGCTAAAAGCTATTAGCTAATAGCTATTAGCTTTTAGCATCAATTAAATTTTAAAACCTATTACCAAATCGATAATCATGAAACGAAATCTTAAAATGTTATCCGTTGCCCTGGTACTGGCCGGGCTCATATTCTCTTCCTGTAAAAAGGATAAGGTGGAAGGCAATGACGAGGAAGTGATCACGACCATGCAATTGACCTTTGTTCCCAGTGGCGGGGGTACTACCCTGGTGTATGACTATGATGATCCCGATGGACCGGGTGGAACCGCTCCAACCATTGACGAGATCGTATTGTCGCCATTAAAAACCTATAGCGTTTCGTTGACCTTATTGAATAAAACCGTGACTCCTGCCGAAGATATCACCACTGAAATTTCTGGTGAGGCTGAAGCACACCGTTTCTATTTTGCCGCTTCAGCAAGCAGCAACCTTTTGATCTCCGGTTTGGATGACGATCCCAATGGTGTGCCCTTAGGGTTAACCAGTTCATGGACAACAGGACCTGCTGCTACCGGAACCGTTAAGATCACGTTACGCCACTATCCCGGGACTCCTCCAAATAAAGCGATCGGAGACCTGGTGAACAGTACCAAGTCGGGGACTGATATTGAGGTGACATTCAATACTAAAATCCAGTAAATTCTTAGCGCACTTAATCTTCCTGGCCGTTTAGTTTTACTGCCAGGAAGATTATTTCGCAAAAAGAAAATTCAGGGGTTGATCAAAGCGTTTGGCCCAGGCCTTTTCTGAATGATCTTCGCCCGGAAAAAACAGAGTTAGCGTTTGAGTTTCGGTAAACCCTTTCTTCTTCATTATTTCATCTGCCTGTTTTTGTAATGGCAGATATAAAGCATCCAGGGTTTGGTCGCCATAGTCAAAATAGATCTTGTGCGTGGCTGGATCGGGTAATTTCTTTTCCATGTACTGAAAAAAGGCATGAGGGATCGGGTTATTCTCTACAGAAAATACACCCGGCCAATGGGTGGAAAGACAGGCGGCTCCGCCAAACACATTGGGGTATTCACAAATAGCATATAAGGAAATCAGTCCCCCCATACTACTGCCTGCGATAAAGGTATTTTCACGATCGCTCCGGGTTGCATACAGGTTATCGATCACCGGTTTCAATTCATTGACAATAAACCGCAGGTAATCATCGGAATGAACTTTTTCATTATTAAACACGGATGATTGCCCGGGACGTTTGGTATTATAAAGGGAGTCCTGTTGTGCCTGGGTCAGGGACTCAAAAGGCTTTTGCGGAAAATAATCCGTATGCCGAAGCATGGGGGCATTCCAGATACCCACAATGATAAAGGCAGGAACAGCCTTGGTGTAAATCGCTTTAGCCGCTATCTCATCTACCTGCCATTCCTGTTTGTTCCAGGTGGTGGTACTATCAAAAAGCATTTGCCCGTCATGCATGTACAATACAGGGTATTTATTTTTGGGTGAGTAGCCGGGTGGTAACCAGATATCTATATTTCTGGGTTTTACATATTTAGAAGGGAAATCAGCGATCCGCTGGAGGCTTCCGGCAGCGACTTTTGCGGGGCTCGTAGCAGGTGTTTGTCCCAAAATAGTTAATGCAGACACCAACCCAATGACAAGTCCAAAAACAGGTTTGAACATAATGCGGTTTTATCAAATTTAATCTTTCTGGATAATTTGATCTGCATCATGGGTAAAGCCCCTTCCCAATTCTTACATTCGCCTCATGAGAAAGTACCTGCTTAGTTCTGCCCTCCTGGGTGGCTTTTTCATGCTGTCAGCCCAGGAAAAAACGGATTCCCTTGCCCCCAAAACCTTACAGGAAGTATTGATCCGTGCCTGGCAACGCCGGGATGTCACCCGCTTGCCAGAGGAATTGAATGGTTTTCTTTTTACGGGAAAGAAGAATGAGGTGGTAAACCTGGCCGGTACCAATGCCCATGTGGCGATAAAGACGGGCAGGCAATTGTTCTCCAAGGTCCCTGGCGTTTTTATTTATGATATGGATGGCAGCGGCAATCAGTTAAACATTTCTAGTCGTGGCCTTGACCCCCACCGGAGTTGGGAATTCAATATCCGGCAAAATGGGATCATCATTAATTCAGACATGTATGGTTACCCAGCCAGTCACTACAGTGCCCCAATGGAAAGTTATGAGAAGATAGAGATCGTAAGGGGCACTGGGTCTTTGCAATACGGGGCCCAGTTTGGAGGAATGATCAATTATGTTACCCGTCGCCCCGATAGTACGCGCCCCTTTTCCTTTGAAAGCATCAATACGATTGGGTCGTATGGTTTGATGAGTACCTATAACGCCATTTCCGGAACCAAGGGGAAATTCTCCTATTATGCCTACTACCATAAGCGTCACGCGAATGGTTATCGATCCAACAGCCAGTCGGATGCCGAAGCGGAATATGTTCAACTGCAATATCGTTTTACAGAAAGGACTTCCATAAAGGCAGAGTTTGGAAGATCCCTTTATAAATACAAAATACCCGGCCCGCTCAATGACAGTATGTTTGCCACCAATCCACGTATGAGCACCCGTGAGCGGAATTATTTCAGCCCCGATATTTATATCCCGGCTTTGTCTCTTACACATCGTTTTTCTTCCCGGACTCAATTGAGCATTGTGGCATCCGGCGTATTTGGTGCCCGAAGCAGTGTCATGATCGATGCCTTTGCCACAGTTCCTGATACGATCGATCGGACTACTGGTCAATACAAGAACAGACAGGTGGACATCGATAAATTCAACAGCAAGACAATTGAATTAAGAATACTCCATGGATATGTGGTGGGGAATGTACCCGCCAAACTGGCCACCGGCATTGTTTACATGAACAATGACCTTCATCGCCGTCAACTCGGCAAGGGTACCACGGGTACCAATTATGACCTCACTCTGGTAGATCCTCTGTTTGGTCGTAATATTCATTTCCGCACCCATAATGTGGCCGTATTTGCTGAGAATAATTTCATGGTAAGTCCCCGGCTCACGATTTCGCCCGGTTTTCGTTGGGAAAAAGGCGATTCAAAAATGAGTGGTACCATCAGTTATTATACAGTCAATCCCCTCCCTACCCGGATAGATCATGATTTCCTGCTCGCCGGAATCAATGCCCAATACCAACTCAAAGGTGAGAATATTGTTTACGGCGGATGGTCACAAGCTTATCGCCCGGTTATTTTTAAGGATATCGTTCCAACCTCCACTTATGAACAGATCGATAAAAATTTAAAGGATGCATTTGGCTGGAATGCTGAAATGGGAGTCAGGGGAAAATGGGGCAACCGTTTTCAATATGACCTGGGATTTTTTGCAGTTGATTACCACCACCGGCTGGGTACGCTGGTGCTTACCGACACTAATGGACAACCATACACATTCCGCACCAATATTGGCAATAGCCGTACCTGGGGAACTGAAATATTTGCGCAATACAAATTTCCGGTGGTTGGACAGCTCTATGCCGGTCTTTTCACGTCTACCGCCTTTACCCATGCTCGATATTATGATGCAGAGGTATCTACCGGTACCACCAACAAAACCATTGATGGGAACAGGGTGGAATCTGTTCCCCGATGGAATACCCGCCAGGGATTGGATATTTTGTACAAGGGATTCAGTGCTACCCTCCTTTACAGTTATACCTCAGCTACTTATTCGGACGCGTTGAATACCCTTATCCCTCCCGCAACAGGAGCCAGGGGTTATACGCCGGGCTATGGTATTTTTGATATCAATGCTTCATTACGCACTGCCTCGCCTTTCTTTTTCAGGGCAGGAGTGAACAACCTTTTTAATAAATCCTATTTTACCAAAAGGCCAACATTCTATCCCGGGCCTGGTATTTGGCCAAGCGACGGGCGGAATTTTTATATCACAGTTGGATATAGAAGTTAGATCTGAATTACCGGGTTGAACCAGGATTATGCTTTCCGGAACTGCAATGGGGAGAGCCCTGTATTTTTTTTAAAGAAATTATTAAAATGGGTGGTTTCGGCAAACCCTAATGCCACGGCGATCTCTCCAATATTCCACGGGCTATGCTTCACCAGTATTTTAGCCTCCTGTAGTAATCGTTCTCCAATGAGTTGGGTGGTGGTTTTCCCGGTGGTTTCCTTTACGGCTCTGTTAAGATGGTTAACATGTACATTAAGCTGACAGGCAAATTCGGAGGCATGTCGCACTTGAATGGATTGATGCAGCTCATCAATCGGAAACTGCCTTTCAAGTAATTCAAGAAAGAGGGTGGAAATCCGACTGGCTGCATTTTGGTTTTGCTTTTCCCACTTGGTTGGTTGGTCTATCTTCAAGGCAAAATGGATCAATTCCAATACCAGTGATCTTAGGATATCATACTTATGGGCATAATCGGAGGCCAGTTCGTTTTGCATACTCCTAAACTTTTCCTCCACAATGGCAGCCTGTTCCGCATCAATCATAAACACCCGGTTACCCGCAGGTTGGTATACTGAATACTTCTCCAATTGCCCGAACTGATGGAAGAAATTTTTATCAAAAATGCAGAAATACCCGCCGGTTGCCTGATCTGTATGATCCCATTTATATGGGATCAGGGGACTTGAAAAAGTCAGGGCCAGTCCATTGACCTCATAGAGTTTGTCAGCAAAATGAACGGTTCCGGCTCCTTTGACAAAGGTGATCTTGTAAAAATCGCGTCGGCTATAGGGAACAGGTTGGGCATGCTTTCCAACAAACGGGTCAAGGGCAAAAATGTTGAAGTGACCTAATTCTTTTCGAATGTCATCAGGCACCCAGTCAAACTTGCGCTTGTAGAATTCGGCTATGGTTTCTACTTTGGCCATCTCCCACAAACTTAGTTTATACTTTTTACTTCTCAATTGACCGGCTAAGGGGTTGGTTAAACGGGGTTAGCGCCCCCTTTTATAGGTATGCTGAAAGGAATATACAAGGCTGGTATTCCAGATAAAGTCCTTGGCGCCTGTAATATCCCCACTCAGTTTTTTATTGATGATGGCCGCAATAAATATTGGAAACCCCTTTCTGGCAAGCGAAAACCCACTCGTAAAAAAGAATCCATCCCGCTGATCCTGCTTCAGGTAATAGACCTGCGGGGTCAACCTGACCAGTAATTTCCCGGGAGGGGGTACAGAATGGATATTGGCATTAAGGGTAAGAAAATGGTTGTTTTGGGGTACTCCCGGGTCGAGCCCTCGAGAATAGAGATAATATACGCCTGCCTGAAGGTAGGGGCCAAGTTTAACAGAAGGGGCAATTTCTGCTGCCAGAAAGCGACGCGTTACAATATGCTCATTTGTTTCCCCATTGATGGTTACCGTTTGGGTGCGAAAATTAAGCGCTGGGTGTATTCCCATGGTCAGGAAAAAATTTCCGGTTGTCTGTGGCCGGTATCTTAACCAGAACAGCATACTCCAGGGTTTACCTGAAAGACTGAAACGAATATCCGGTTCAAAACTTACCCTTTTTCCTCCAGCGGATATCAGGAAAATAATAGCTGGTTTGCCTAAAGAAAAGGTCGGGACCAGTGATATCCCGTTGTGAGTTAGCTGAATGGCCCCTGAAAAGTGTTTTTCCAGCCTGGTACTGTCCTTTTTCTGCGCCAGGATACCAAAAGTTAAGAAGAAGATACCCGCCAAGGTCAAGAGCAAGCGACGACCGTGTAAAATTTTCATAGGGCAAAGTACAGACAGTTACAGGGGATGAGAAAGCATAACTCAAACCAATGATTACGAAAATCAAACAATTTGATACTTACACGCTTTGACAATTGACAAAATTGTTTGAACTTGAACCTCTTAATTGCCAAAAAACCAGCGCATGAAACCAAACACAACGAAAACACTTTACTGGGTATTTACTGTCATTTTTGCGGGATTGATGATCTTTTCCTCTGTTGGCGGAATTGAGCCCAACCAGCAAGCGGTAGATATTTTCCATACTTATCTTGGGTATCCCATCTACTTTATTCAATTCATCAGTATCGCCAAGATCATTGGCTCCATTGCAATACTGATCCCGGGGCTCAAAACGATCAAAGAATGGGCCTATGCCGGATTGTTTTTTGACCTGGCGGGAGCAATCTATTCCGGTGTAGCTGTTGCCGGCATGTTTGATCCAATGATGTTGACGATGCTGGGATGGGTTGTTCCTGGCGTATTATCTTATTATTTCTGGGAAAAATCATAAACGGTATCGCCAGAAGCGACCATTCAGAAGTGCTAAGTAAGTGATTATGAATCACGGAAGCTTATTGCGATAAATTTGTTGGCGGATGAGCTAATAAACGATCAATGGCAAATCTGACAAGGTCGTTAAGTGATACATTCTGAAGTGAGGCATAATGTGCCGCCTGTTTGTGTAATTCCGAAGGAATTCGAATATTGAAACTTCCTTTGTAGGTTTTTTCAGGTTCTTTCCCAATTCTTTTACATGTATCTAAGTAATCTTCAATAGCTTCCTTAAATGCCTTTTTCAGTTCTTTTACAGTTGACCCCTCAAAGCTTACCAAATCATTAAGCCCTATCACTTTACCGTAAAAAACTTCATCCTCAGCGGAAAAGTGAATAGCCGCACTATAGGACTTGTATTGAATTATGTTATTCATATACCTATGCAAATCTAATTCATTTGCAAAGTGCTAAATTTTTTTGTAACGGAAAACTTCTTTTAGTTGATTTTCCATTCGTGGATACCCGCTGAATGCTCAGCAGGCAACCTTACTTCGATACGAAGCGCCGTGGTGGTAACCGGCTCAAACTGCACCCGGTCATAACTATCCTTGGTAATCGTATAGGGGGTTACATTTTTAACCGGCACCCATGTATCGCCTTTTTTATAATACAATGTCCAGGAGGCAGGAATCCTGCACCCGCCAAAAGGGGCATCATCAAACCAGTACACGGCTGACTCAGAAACAGTATAGGGGGCATCAAAATCATATTGCACCCACTCGGTTGTATTTTTCTTTGGCCACCAATGCAGATAGGAAGCGCTTTGATCTTTTGCATCTGCCGGATCATACTGGTCATTCAGCGTACGCAACATCCGATCATTGTTCAGAGAGGAACTCACTTTACTCTTGCTGGCAATGCTGGGAGCAGGCTTGGGTCTTGCCACTGCTGCATCGTAAGGTATCCATACTTCCATTTCTGAAGGTCCGCGATTGGCCCAGGAATAGTAGGGTATAGCAGTCACCGTTTGCTTTGACCGGATCAATTCATCACTATTCACCTTCCGTTTGGTTGACCAGCCGGGCATTTGGAGCGTAACCACACCGTTTAGCAAATTGGGGGCAAACTGTGATTTGATCACTGCGTCTTTATCCACTACAATATTCATCACTGATCCGTCGAGGTTGTCCGGGCCTTCCAGACAATACACCAGCGGACCACGTTGCAAGGCAAATCTCTTCTGATCGGCTACTACCTGATCCAGTGCCCGGATCTTTTTTACCTCCATGGGCAGATCAATGGAAATGAGGTCACCTTTTTTCCAGCTACGCTGAATCACTGCATAACCTTTTTCCATTTGGATGGGAATGGACTGCCCATTTACACGTATGGATACGGGTTTTTTTGTCTGGTTATCTGTTTGATACAGGTCACCAGGGATGGGTTGATCTACTGCCCAACCAGGAATCCGGATCTTCACCGTAAAAGTAGAGGTCTTGTCAGGATTGATCGTGATGTTATTCTTTCCTTCCCAGGGATAATTGGTTTCCTGTATGATGTTTACCCCGGTTACCGGGAGTTTTATGGTTGAACTACTTCCCACGTAGAGATTGATATATAGATCATTCTCATTCTGCGCATACACATAACCCGGCATGGAGGGTAAGAAACGTGTCATATTGGAAATGCAACAGGCACAACTAAACCAGGCACTGCGCTGGTGTTGTCCAAGTGAGGCCAGCGGATTAGGATAAAAAAAGCGGTCACCACTCATGGATACACCGGATAACAATCCATTGTATAATACGCGTTCCAGCACATCCACATATTTGGCATCTCCATGCAGGAGGAACATCCGGCTGTTCCAATACACATTGGCAATAGACGCGCAGGTTTCGGCATAGGCACTCATATTTGGCAGGTCATAATCCGCGCCAAATGCTTCTCCATTTCCAGTGGCGCCGATCCCGCCTGTGATATAGAGTTTCTTCTGCACCACATCATTCCAGATATCATCAATGGCTTTCAGGTATTGCCTGTCACCTGTAAGGGCCGCTACATCGGCCATGCCGGTGTACATATAGGCCGCGCGTACAGAGTGTCCAACAGCGGTATGCTGGTCTACAACAGGTATATGCGATTGGCTGTATTCCTGATTGTAATGACCGGGCTTCCCCCGGAGATCAAGAAAGAATTTAGCAAGATCGAGGTATTCTTTTTTTCCCGTGATGCGGTACAATTTGGTCAATCCGGTTTCGACCACCTGGTGGCCCGGAAATTTCTCCACCTTTCCCCAGCCAAAATCCTTTACGAGCAGATCGGCATTACGTAACGCAATATCCAACAGGTTGCGTTTGCCGGTGGCCAGGTAATGCGCGGCGGCAGATTCAAAAAGGTGGCCACTGTTATAAAGTTCATGACTCAGGTCCTCATCCTTCTCCCAGCGTTTGGCCCCAACCCAATCATGCGGTTTAGGCGCATTCATTGTTCGGAAGGTATAGAGATAACCATCGGGTTCCTGGGCAGAGCCGATCAGACTGATCAGGGTGTCCAGATATGCCTCTAACTTTGGATCAGGTTCAGTTTGCAAACTATAGGAAGCCCCTTCGATGGTTTTATACAGATCGGTGTCATCAAAAGGGAAGGCGGTCATGGTATCCACGGGCATCACACCGGAAGCACGAAGAAAATTATCCATTCTTCCGGTGCGTTGACATTGGCTGAAAGTATAGGGAATGGACACTTCTTTATTGATCCGGATCTTTGGTTTCCAAAAATTATCCATCACCTGTACCTGGGTAAAGGGGACGGGTTGAATGGGATAGTCTGCATTTTGCCCAAAGCAGTTAAGGGCAAGAGCGGACAGGGCTACCGCAAAGATTCCTTTTTTCATGATCAGTTATTTTTTATGGTCCTCACCCCAAAAATGCGGGCGGTGGTGGTTCCGTGTGAGGCGATCACTCTAACCGTGATGCTTGTTTTACCAGCAATTAACCCGGCTGGTATTGGATAGGCTACAGGATAGAATTTGTTAGCCTCTCCCCCTTTCCAATCTACGGTAACAAGAGGCTGGTCATCGATCAACACATCAAATTTCCGGTTCTTGTCATCCCCAAGGTAAACCATCAGGAGCGAATTTGATTGTCCGGGGTCCACTTTCATTACAAAAGAAAAATGGTGGTCGGCTCTGGCCTCTCTGCCATTTACACCCAGGGCATCACTTACATAGGAACGCTCTGTTGCCTGAAGCTGGTGGTCACGCTCGGGTTGCATCTCTCCTATCCGGAAATAGTCAATGGTATTGGCTTCGATTTCCTGTTGTCTTTTTTTCTCCTCTTCATATACTGATCGCTTTTTTTCCCAGTCAGCGGGGGTAAAAAAATCCCAGTAAACAGTATAGTGTTGTTTATATGTTTGGTAAAAAGGCCGTAAAACCGGACTAAAGGGTTGTGCAACTTGTTGCACGGCAAATTCAAGCGGATTTTTTCCGGTGGGCTTTATCCAGTTTTTTACCTCGCGGTCGTCGGTCAGCAAAACGGGCACTCCATAAACCGGATCGGGGAGGCTGTCCCCTAATTGACCGGCCAGGACCAATGGGCCATATAAAAAGGCCACGCGGTCTTTATTATCAGGCATGGATTCGGTGTAGAGATCAAAGCGAAAATTTAATTCTACCTGGTCATTGTCCTTCCATTCCCGGTTAATAACGATATAGCCATTCTCCAGGCGGTAGGAATCTACTGTTAATCCATTCACCTTAAGTGTTGGACTTTGTTTGGCCCAGGCCGGTTTGCGTAACCGTAAGGAAAAAGTCCCGGGTTGTTTTGTCTGGATCTGAAAAAGAACCCTTCCCGATTCAGGGAAATTTGTTTCCTGTCTGATCCTAATCCCCTCCTTCCAATCCAATACGGAAGGAATATAGAGGTTCACGTACAATCCACCATTCCCATCCGCTAAATCCTGGTAATAGATCGCTTCCCCATACTTTGCATGATTCTCCATTCCAGTCCCCACACAGCAGGTAAACGTGTTGAAAGAATCACTAAACACTTTTTTTGTACCCATCCGTAATGGCACGAAATAACACATCATCCCGTTTTCAGGATTTTGCGAAGCCAGGATATGGTTATATAATGCCCTCTCGTAATAGTCCATGTACTCACTATTGGGTGCCCAGGAAAATAGGTGCGTTGTCAGCTTGAGCATGTTATACGTATTGCAGGTCTCACAGGTATTATCACTCAGGCGGTCATTTAATTTATCCGCTTCTCCGCAATACTCATAACTGCTGTTTCCCCCAATAACATAGGTATGGTGTTTGACCATGGTCTCCCAAAAGAAGGAGGCGATGGTTTTCTCTCTTGGATTACGGTTGATCTCGTATTGGTTGGCGCTACCTATGGCCTTGGGTACATTGGTATTTGAATGTTTGCCCGGCATGGGATCGATCCGCTCCGACAGGGGTTTCATCACAAAATCATCAAAGAATTTATAGGACAGATCAAGGTATTTTCTGTTGCCGGTGAGTTTGTAAACAGTAGCCAGCACATCATTCATCCCTCCCCATTCACAGCGGAGCATTTTTTGGCGTAGGGAGTCAGAAAGTGGATTGACGACCGTAGCCGTCCAGTCGGACATGGCCTTTACCAGTTCCAATGCCTTATTATTCTCTGTATATATAACTGCATCCACGAGTCCAGCCATTACTTTATGCACGGTGTACCAGGGGCTCCAGCCGCCATTGAGGTCAAATCCTCCGGATTGAATCTCCCCCCTTGCTACCTGGGCAAAGATCGAATCCTCATTGGGGATGGCGCCGATATACCCTGAGCCACGTGCCTGTTGGCATTTCGCCAGCTCATCCACGATCAGTGTCACCCTGTTTTTGAATTCCATATTTCCGGTACTGGCATACATCTGCGCACAGGCCGATAGATAATGACCCAGGGTATGACCCGACAAGCCCATGCTTTCCCAGCCACCATATACTTCGCCGCGCGTGGGTAGCTTGGCATTCAGGTAAAAACGATGGAGCAA
>JANRLV010000026.1:0-10046 GCA_033762195.1 Chitinophagaceae bacterium
GCTTCCATTCATGGCCACCACTGGATGATGGGAGTGATACCCAATGAATGGGTGGAGACTAATTCAAGTGTTAGTAAATCGGCTTCCTTTTTTTCTAAAGCGCCCGGTCGCCGTTTCCCTGGAAGCACCGGGAGTATGGACCCGGAAGACTATGCCGAGATTGGCGGATTATGGGAAGCATTGGAACGCCATAAAATTTCCTTTTACAATTTTGGAGAAGCCAATGAAACAGCGCATGTACGCGAAGAATGGGATGATACGCTGACTGGGGCAGCCCATGCCGTTATGGTGCCCATGCAGAAAGCATTATGGAGCCGTACCTCTCACAACTATGCAGGATATAACACGAATATTCCTGACCAGTTCAGAATGGAGCAGTTTGAATCAGAATTTACACGCATGTGGATCGAAGGCAAAGAAGAAATGCCCCGGTTGGTTACCATGCAGGTTCCCAATGACCATGGTGCAGGACCACGACCTGATCACGGATATCCAGTCCTGCATTCTTATATGGCCGATAATGACCTCGCTGTTGGCCGGATACTTCATTTTCTTTCCCGTACACGATACTGGAAAAATATGCTGGTCATCATTACCGAAGATGATCCTCAGGGCGGGGTGGACCATGTGGATGCCCATCGAAGTGTATTAATGCTGGCAGGTCCTTATGTCAAGAGAAATTACGTTTCACATACCCATGCCAATTTTGGATCCATATTAAAAGTGATCTATAACCTTTTGAACATTCGGTATGTAAACCAGTATGATGTTACCGCTTCCTGGCTCGGTGATTTCTTTACTGAGACTCCCGACTATACACCTTACTCCTTTGTTTTTCCGGATAAACGTGTATTTGATCCGAATGAGGCAATGAAAAGATATGACCGGACCATTGATTGGAGAAAGGTAGAACAAGGCCCCAAAATGGATGATGAATCAGAACAAAGGACCGACCATTATAAACAAAAGTCGAATAATTGATCATGCGACAATCAAACCGTCTTCTTTTAATAGCTATGCTTGTTTTCTGGCAAGTACTGGCATTGGGACAGGACAAATTTATCCTGCCAAATGGATGGACTGTTTCGCCCATTGGCAGGTCGCTTCCCCTGGGGGATCTACCGCTGAATATTTCCATTTCCCGAACGGGCAAATGGATGGCCGTAACAAACAATGGGCAAAGTGTACAAAGTATCCAGTTGATTGATCCGGTGTCGGAAAAAGAGAAAGATCGGGTAATTGTGGACAAAGCCTGGTATGGACTTAAATTCTCGTCAGACGAAAAATATTTGTATGCCAGTGGGGGGAATGACAATCTGATTCTGAAATATGCTATTCTTTCCGGAAAATTGAAATTGGTAGACAGCATTTTGTTAGGAAAAAAATGGCCTGAAAGAATTTCTCCAGCAGGTATCGAATTAGATGAGTTTTCAAAAAGGCTCTATGTGGTGACGAAGGAGGATAATTCTCTGTATGTGATTGATTTGGTTAGCAAGAAAACCATATCGAGGGTTTCCCTTGTTGAAACCGCCTATTCCTGCCTCTTATCCCCCGACCGGAAAACGCTTTATATTTCCTCATGGGGAGGTAAGAAGTTACTTTACTTCAATACATCAACCAATAGCCTGGAAGGCGAAGTAGCTACGGGTGAAAACCCGAACGAGTTATTATTGACCCGAAGCGGGCAATTCATGTATGTGGCCAACGCAGGAGATAATTCTGTTTCGGTGATCAATGTGAAGGAAAAGAAAGTGGTGGAAGTGTTGCAAGCCGCTTTATATGCGGAAGCTCCAACTGGCTCAGCGACGAACGGATTGGCCTTTGGCGACAATGAAAAAACACTGTATATCGCCAATGCCGATAACAACTGTCTGGCCGTTTTTGATATTTCAAAACCAGGGTTTAGCCGGTCGAAAGGGTTCATTCCTACAGGTTGGTATCCAACCAATGTTAAAGTACTAGGCAAGAAGATTTTTGTTTCCAATGGAAAGGGGTTTCAATCACGCGCAAACCCTAATGGCCCCAATCCAATGGCCAGGGAAGAAGAGGTAGTTTATCAGCAAGGTGACCTTTCCGCGAAAAAAGAAGTAGAGTACATTGCGGGACTTTTTAAAGGCACCCTTAGTATCATTGACATACCTAGCCCTTCCATGCTGAACCAATATACTAAACAGATATATGCAAATACACCTTATAGCCGGGAAAAGGAACTGAATGCGAATGGAGAAGAAGGTAATCCGGTGCCAAGAAAGGTCGGGGATCCGTCTCCTATAAAGTATGTGTTTTATGTAATAAAAGAGAATCGTACCTATGATCAGGTATTAGGGGATATTCCGCAGGGCAACGGGGATACCAGCCTCGTCCTGTTTGGTGAAAGAATTACCCCCAATCAACATAAACTGGCAAGGGAATTTATTTTACTGGATAATTTCTATGTGGATGGAGAGGTAAGTGCTGATGGACATAATTGGAGTACGGCGGCCAATGCGAACGATTACCTGGAAAAAACCTGGCCAACTGATTATGGAGGTCGCGGTGGCCGATATGATGCGGAAGGAAACCGCGAGATCGCAAATCCGGACCGGGGCTTTATTTGGGATTATTGTAAAAGGGCGGGGATCAGTTACAGAACGTATGGTGAGTTTGCCGATAATTATAAGGCAAACATCCCCGTATTGGAAGGTCATTTTTGCCCCTATTATACAAGCTGGGATGAAACAGTTCGTGATACAACACGCTTCTATCAGTGGAAACGCGAGTTTGATTCCCTGTTAGCTATGCATGCTGTTCCTCGTTTTAATTCCCTTCGTTTTATAAATGATCATACGGAAGGTACCCGATTAGGTCGCCCGACACCTTACGCCCACGTGGCGGATAATGACCTGGCGGTAGGTCTGTTTGTTGAATACCTTTCCCGTAGCCCGATCTGGAAGGAAACAGCCATATTCATTATTGAAGACGATGCACAAAGCGGTCCGGATCATGTAGACGCTCACCGTTCGACTGCCTATGTTGCCGGGGGGTTTGTGAAAAGAGGTTTTGTAGATCACACCATGTATTCCACTTCTTCCATGTTGCGTACCATTGAACTGATATTGGGTATTCCGCCCATGAGTCAGTATGATGCAGCAGCGGAACCCATGTGGCGTTGTTTTATGAACGAACCTGATCTGTCACCGTTTATTTCAGTTCCTGCCCTGGTTGACCTGAATGAAAAAAATTCAAAGCGCACAGCTTCTGCCTTATTGAGCGAGAGTTTTGACCTATCCAAGGAAGACAGGATTCCCGATCTTTTATTCAGTGAAGTGATATGGAAAGCGGTAAAAGGCGAGGAAAGTAGTATGCCTGCGCCGAAACGAAGCGCTTTTTTACGGATCTATTCTGATGATAAGTAATTTTTATCTTAACTACGATAGTGTATGAGATATTTCTTTTTCCTGTTTTTATGTGCCTCGTGGGTGGGAGTATTCGCTCAATCGGAGAGAAAAGACACGCTGGGGAAAGCCCTGGAAGAGGTCGTACTCATCGCCCAGCGCCAGCAGCAGAAGAATTTGGTGGTACCCTATTCAGTAAGCGTGGTTAATGCAGATGAATTGTCGCGTCTTGGTTCCCGCAATACACCCGATGCACTGGCCGGGATCAATGGTGTTTTCATGCAACGAACCAATTTTGGTGGAGGTTCACCTTTTTTGCGTGGGGTAACAGGAAATCAAACCCTTATTCTTGTAGATGGAATCCGATTGAATAATTCCTCCTTTCGGTATGGCCCTAATCAATACCTTAATACGATCGATCAGAACCTGATCACCCGGGTGGAGGTAGCAAAAGGAACGGGTTCTGTGCAATATGGTTCAGATGCCATCGGTGGAGTAATTAATCTGGTTACTTATGAACCGGAATTTGCCAAGTCTGGAAAAAACTGGTCTGGAGCACTTAAAACAAGACTGATGACGGGTGGTATGGAAAAAAGTGGGAGAGGGGAAATTGGTTATCAGCAGGAGAACTTCGCTTTCATGGCCGGAATAGGAAAGAAAGATTTTGGAGACTTGATCGGGGGTGATACCACGGGCAGGCAAAGCCCTTCCGGTTACCAGGAATGGGCCTTTGATATGAAAGGCAAGTGGAAACTCAATACAAAATGGAACCTGATTCTGGCGCAACAGTTTTTAAGACAAAACAATGTACCCGTTTATCATAAAGTTCAATTGGAGAATTTTGCCATAAATGAGATGGATCCACAAGAACGTTTGTTGACCTATGCCCGACTACGGGGACAGGGATCTTCAAAATGGACAGAAGGGATCGAGTTTACAGTTTTGTACCAATCAACCACAGAAGGACGAAACAGTCAGAAAAATGGATCTACCACTTTACGGAAGGAAAAAGATCAGATTGGAACTATGGGGGCAACCCTGGATATTTTATCCATAATAAACGATACCTGGACATCGAATTCAGGCGTGGAAGTGTACATGGATCGGGTAAATAGTACGCGGGAGGATATTTCACTTTCTACCGGGATTTCCTCTTATAAGCGGGGGCTCTATCCGGATGACGCACGGTACAAAAGTTATTCCCTGTATAGCCTTCATCATTTTTCAGCGGGTCGTTGGATGTTTGATGCAGGTATCCGGTTTAATGGATTCAGTATCCAGTTGGAAGACACAACATTGGGTAAGGTTAACCTTTCACCCACCGCATTTGTGGGCAATGCCGCGGCCTTGTACAGGATTGGGAAGGGCCAATCCGTTTATCTATCCACCAGCACTGGTTTCAGGGCACCCAATATTGATGATATGGGAACCCTGGGCATTGTAGATTTCAGGTATGAGTTACCAAGCTCAGACCTCAGACCAGAAAAGTCCATACAAACGGAGATAGGATATAAATACTCGTTTCGACGTTTTTCCGGCACAGTTTCCGGCTGGTATATGCATTTGAAGGATATAATTACCCGGGTCAAACAGGAAGGTCAGCTTATCTCCGGGTATGCTGTTTACCAGAAGGAAAATACGGAATCAGCCTATATTCGGGGACTCGAAACAGAAGCAGCTTGGGATCTATCCAGAAAAATGAGGATACAAGGAGCTATTTCTTACACATTCGGCCAAAACCTGAGTAAACCAGAACCGCTTCGTAGGATTCCGCCATTGAATGGACAGGTAGGGTTCGTTCTCAGAGATAAGAAATGGAGAAGTTCTATCGTTTGGCAATTTGCTTCCAAACAAAACCGGCTGGCGCAGGGAGATAAGGATGATAATCGTATACCAACAGGAGGAACCCCAGGTTGGAATGTGGTAAATTTTTACACTGATTATCTGTTGAATGGATTTCATTTGTCTGCCGGATTATTGAATGTGTTTAATGAAGATTATCGGACCCATGGATCTGGCATCAATGGCGTTGGCCGAAGCGTTTGGGTATCCCTGAAATTTTCCATTAGATGAAAAAACAAAAATTTAACCTCAAATTATGTCAGTAAAATTGGTTGTCTTCGATATCGCCGGTACCACCGTCCGTGATGACGGTTCCGTAGCCACCGCTTTCCGGAATGCCTTTGTAAAAAATGGATTTGATATCAGTCTGGAGGACACCCATCCCTATATGGGGGTCAAGAAAGTAGTGGCTGTGCAAATGATGCTTGATCAGTTAGGTGCCCGTTATACCCCCGATGATATTCAGAAGATCCATGCGGATTTTGTGGAGGAGATGATCGATTTTTATGAATATGATCCATCCGTTAAACCCTTTGCCGATACGGAGGAGGTTTTTCAATTGCTAAAAGAAAAGGGAGTACGGATCGCCCTGAATACCGGATTCCCCCGTATCATTGCGGAAACGATCGTGAACCGTTTTCAATGGACGGAAAGAGGATTGATCGATGACCTGATCGCCAGTGATGAAGTAAAAGATGGCCGACCGGCACCTCTCATGATCGAACAACTGATGTTTCGTGCAGGTATTGATGACCCGATGATGGTTGCCAAAGTGGGGGATACCACGGTAGATATTGAAGAAGGCCGTGCTGCAGGTTGTTTTTATATCATTTCGGTGACAACCGGATCCGGCACGGTAGAGGAATTGGCCCCTTTTTCCCCTACGCATATTGTCAATAACCTGACGGAAGTATTTGAAGTACTCTCCAAAAATTAAGCGGCTTAAAATTATTTACTGGCACAGCCATCAACAATACGATCCCTGGGTAACCTGCTGCTTACCGCCCTAGCGGCATTCAGTGTGTACACCTGTATGTATGCCTATCGCAAACCCTTTACTGTTGCCGATTTTGGAGCGCTTAGCTTTTTGAATATCGACTACAAGATCTGGTTGGTGATTGCCCAGACGACAGGGTATACACTGAGTAAGTTTGTGGGTATCCGCTTTATTGCTGAATTAAATAAAGGAACCCGTTTTCAGGCAGTGATCAAACTGATCGGGATCGGATGGATCGCATTATTGCTTTTTGCCGTTGTGCCCGCTCCCTACAATATCATTTTTCTTCTGATCAATGGGTTGCCACTGGGCATGATCTACGGTATCGTATTCAGTTACATTGAAGGCCGGCGAACGACAGAATTCCTGGGGGCTGTTCTGGCGGCCAGTTTCATCTTTGCTTCCGGGTTCACCCAAAGCGCTGGTAAATGGGTGATGAAAATGTTAGATACCAATATCTGGTGGATGCCGTTCATGACCGGGTTGGTATTTTTTATCCCTCTCTTATTTTTCACCTGGTTACTGGATCGTACACCACCGCCAACGGCAGAAGACATTGCCCAACGTACAGAAAGACGCACGATGAATAAAGCCGAACGGCGAAAATTCATCCGTCATTTCTTTCCGGGATTGTTATTGCTGGTCCTGACGTATATTTTGCTCACGATCTTACGCGATTACCGAAGCAATTTTGCCGCCAATATCTGGAAAGAGCAGCACCTCGAAAACGATGCCTCGATATATACAATGAGTGAATTGGTTCCTTCCATCGTTATCCTCGTAATGATGGCCTTGCTGATTTCCATCCGTAGCAATATCCGGGCATTGATGATCAACCATACCCTGGTGATACTTGGATTTTTTTTGGCTGCCATCAGTACACTACTTTTTCAGGCTGGTTGGGTATCTCCCTTCTGGTGGATGACCCTGACAGGGACCGGTTTATATATGGGCTATGTTCCTTTCAATTGTATGTTGTTTGAAAGGCTCATTGCTTCCTTTCGCTATGTAAGTACAGCAGGGTTTATCATCTACGTGGCCGATGCCTTTGGTTATCTGGGGAGTGATGCCGTTCTGCTCATTAAGAATTTTGGAAATTTCTCTTTATCGTGGACGGATTTCTTAGTGCAATTGGTCCTTGCCGTCTCCGCCCTGGGGGTGCTGATGACCGGTTTTGCTGCTTTTTATTTTAAGCGAAAATACAATCGCCAAACTTCTGCTTCATCAATCATTCACTATGCCTAAAGCCATCGTTATTGGAGCGGGTATTGTAGGTCTTGCCACTGCCCGCGCCCTTGCTGTTAAAGGATATCATGTCACTGTCATCGAAAGAAGCAGCCGGGCAGTAGGTGCTTCCATCCGCAATTTTGGAATGGTATGGCCGGTTGGTCAACCGGATGGTGTATTATACGATAGAGCAATGCGTTCGCGCAGTATCTGGATAGATGTTTGTACTGAGGCTGGTATCTGGTTTGATCCGGTTGGCTCTCTGCACCTGGCCTACCAACCGGAGGAATGGCAGGTGTTGGAGGAATTACAAGCTTTGTATGGCCATCGGCAAACCCGTTTGCTGGATGCAGCAGCGGTCAGGTCGCATTCACCTTTTGCCCAACCCAATGGATTGATCGGCGGGTGGTTTAGCCCAACCGAAACGATTGTGGATCCCCGGCAAGCCATTGCCATGATCCCGGGTTGGTTGGAAGGAAAACATGGAGTTAAATTTGTCTGGGACAAAGCGGTGACTGATATCGCCTATCCCGCTGTATATGCCGGAAAAGAGGTGTGGGAGGCAGACCGGATCTTTGTTTGCAGCGGTGCTGATTTTGAAACACTATATCCGGAGCTTTTTCAAGAGGCACCCATTACCAAATGCAAACTTCAAATGATGCGCATGGCTTGTCAGCCCAATCAGCAACGGATCGGACCGGCACTTTGTGGCGGACTCTCCCTGGCACATTATACCAGTTTCCGGGCAGCCACTTCTTTGGACGGATTGAAGAAAAAATTTGAACAGGATTATCCCGAATTATTGAAATGGGGTATTCATGTGATGGTTTCACAAAACCAGGCGGGTGAACTCACCGTGGGTGATTCGCATGAGTATGGCCCGACACATGACCCCTTTGACCGGCAATACATCAATCAATTGATACTCGATTATCTTGCCCAATTTGCACGCTTTACCAATGAACAGGTCATTGAGACCTGGAACGGAATTTATCCCAAACTTACCAATGGCGGAACGGAATGGGTGCTCCAACCCGAAAGCGGTGTAACCATCATCAACGGAGTCGGTGGAGCAGGGATGACCTTGAGTTTTGGGTTGGCGGAGGAGGTGGTGGTTCGTGAGACGTGATTTTTCGTGAGACGTGAATAGTGAATGGTGAATAGTGAATAGTGAATAGTGACAAATTTTTGGGTTTGTAAGTTATACGTTTTTATTTTCACTATTCACTATTCACTATTCACTATTCACTATTCACTATTCACCATTCACGCCTCACGCCTAACGTCTCACGCCTCACATCTCCCGAAAAATCACGCCTCTCGCCTCGCATTCAACGTAAACCCAATCGTTGTACCAATATTCTCTGTGCTACGCACATGAATGGTTTGGCCATGGGCTTCTACAATATGTTTACAGATGGCGAGACCGAGACCTGAACCGGTAACATCGACGGAGCGCCCACGTTCAGTGCGGTAGAATCGTTCAAATATGCGGGGAAGATGTCTTTCCTGAATTCCCATACCATCGTCGCTGATCTCGATCAGTATTCTCTTTCCATCCGTATTGTAGGCACTGGCGGTGATCGTTCCTCCGTTCTTGCCATATTTGATCGAGTTCTCAACGAGGTTGGTTATAACCTGCCGGATCTTCTCTTTATCAGCAAAGACATATAGCGGCGATTCGCAACCTTTCTTGATCGTACACCGGATATTTCGGGGTTCTGCCTTCAGGGAAAGGCTTTCATATACTTCGCGTATCAGGTCCTGGATCACAAAGTTTTCTTTATACAACATCAACTCTCCCCGTTCCAGTTTTGAAATTTCATCCAGGTCATCGATCAGATTGGAGAGCCTCTCTACATTGCGGGATGTTTTTTCCAAAAAGGCCTTATTGACCTCCGGATTAAATAGCGCTCCACCCAGAAGTGTATCTACATATCCCTGGATAGCAAATACGGGGGTCTTGAATTCATGCGCCAGGTTTTGTAAAAACTCCTTTCGAAATTGCTCATTCTTCCGGAGCATGGCGATCTCTTGTTGTTGCTGTTCCCCCCAGGCTTCCACATCCTCCCTTACCTCATCAATGCTTTTTTTCGGTAAAATATACTTGTAGTAGGTTTCTTCACGCTTGCTCGCTTTGGTCTGATGGATCATTTTATAGATCAACTTGATCTTCCGGTAGATGAATTTTTCGAGGGTAAAAAGGATCAACGCATAACCGCCGATCAACATCAGGCCAAAGGCAATGGCCGCATGTTGCCAATTCCCATTCAATACATAGATACCCAGGGCCACGGGGATCGAAAGGATCAACGCCGTAAACAGGGAAAGCTGTTTAGGGGAGAGGTTTTTGGTATCAAACATGGGGCAAAGATAGACCAGGATGGGGTTGGGTGGATGTTGGATTTTGGATGACAGATGACAGATGACAGATGACAGATGACGGATGACAGATGACAGATGACAGATGACCGAGGAGAGATGTTGGATGTTGGATGATGGAGAGGGGTGATACTGTTTCGTTTATACTGGCTTTGTTTTCAATATATTTATTTTGACATAGGTCATCCAACATCTCTCCTCTGTCATCTGTCATCTGTCATCTG
>JANRLV010000027.1:0-25378 GCA_033762195.1 Chitinophagaceae bacterium
TACCCCAGATAGTCGCCTACAAACTTCTTGGCATCCTCCGTGGGAATATAGGTCCACTGCTTCTTCTTATCACTACTGAAAAAATCGATCTGAAAAGTATAGTCACGGTCCTCCCGGCTGGGCATATTGGATATAAAGCCAAGGCCATCTATCGGGTAAAGCCCTTTGAAGTTGTTCTCATCATTGTTGTTGACAAAATAGGTGGCCGCCAGGTAGCGCTTCTCTTTATTGGTTAGCTGGCGCAGATAAATAAACTTCTTTTTACCATCCGCCCCATATACCTGGTAATCGAGCGTTTTGTCCTCTTTATTATAAAAAAGAAAGATCAGATCGGTGCCATTAAAGGACGACTCCAGCATGTTCACCCGCTTATCATCCACAAACTTGACCTCTTTCAGCTTTTTTAGATTATCATCCGTAATCTGAAGGGTGTACTCATAGTTCTGCTTATCCACTTTATCACTGGCATAAAAGAAATAATATCCCTTTACCTCACTTCCCTCTTTAATAGCATCCGTGTTTCGAATATTAATCTTGTATACATTTTCGATAGCGGACAATTGGGCCTTGGCGGAATTCATACCGAACAGGGCCAATAAAAAAATGGCAAATATTCCCTTTTTCATGTTGTGCTTTTTATTTATTGAGATCACTCTCTTTTTTAAATTCGTAAAGTCGTTTTAATTCAGTCTTGAAGGCCGGTATATCCTTCATCTGTTCATAATATTTTTTACAGAATGCGGTATTGAGCGCCAGTATCTCGTCCAATTTGATCCGGCCAATCATTCGAAGCAGATTATTGTAGGTGGGTGGATAGGTTTTGTCCTCGGTATCCACCTTTAACCCGAGTTTATGTACCTTCTGATTCAGATAGACATCATTCCAGGCCCTGACAATAGTATAAATAGCCGTTTTGTTATCCTGTTCCTTTCCCAGCAGCAGCAAGGCATAATAGATGTTCCTGCCTAACTGATCATTCCGGTAACACCCTTCCATGATCTCGTAATAAAGGTCATGACGCAATTGGTGAAAATAAACAGAATCGACCAGAAAGGTTTTCCCATTCCCAGGATATTTTGCCAGCAGGGGCTCCATTTGACTGATCCGTACCATACAATCCGGATGTGTTTTGAGGGAATCTTCCTCCTTTTTCACCTTGACATCCACCTCCTCCGCCATCTCGCCAAAGATCACGGACTCTTTCTGTGTCCATCGCTTTTTGAAGGCATAATCAGGCAGATTGAATACTTTTTCTACCATTGCCCCGGAGGGGTCAAGGAACAGGGTGTCGTCCACCTTATCAAGTAATAAAAGGGTTTGCCGGGCTGCTCCCGGATCATATCCGGCCTTGATCATCAGGTCGATCGCAAAGGCATCCGCCTGGCTTTCTTTATCACGTCCATGACGACGGGTATTGAAGGTGAGTTGTTTGACAAACTTCTCAAACTCGCGGTTCACGCCATACTCCTGGGCCTTTATTCGCTTCAGTTCTGCTTTGAACACATCACTGTTCACGGTTTCCACAATCTTACGTATGGCTTCCGGTGTGTGTTTCAGGTAATAATGCGCGATCTCATGACCCAGAACGAAGACCAGCTCAGCTTCCGATTGCATGTAATACACAAGTCCGGCATTCAGCGCCAGGGTACCATCGCCCATGCTGACGGCATTGGGCCACCAATCGCGGGAAAAAACAACCCTCAAATCAAGCCCTTTCAGGGCAGGTTCGGCACTGGCCAGCTTGTCTACCAGTTTTTGCAGGTATTCATATGACAGTTTTTCCGTAACCGGGCTTGCGCTTTTCCAGAATTTCTCGATTTCGGTAAACTGATCTTTATAAATGCGTTTGTAATCCTCTGCATAGGTCTTGCCTGCACCATTGATGGCGGCCTCTTTTTTAACAAGTGATTCGTTGAGTAATAGTTGACGCTTAACCGAATCATCTTCAAGAAAGGAATGAAGAGTTTGTCCCGGGGAAATAAGGGGAGTCAGAAACAGGAGGAGGCTGATAATTTCGAGCCTTATTTTCATGATAATCGGTTCGGGGGCAAAACTAATACATCTTTTTGAGAGATTTTACCCGAATATCTCCTCCACCCGCTTCACCCGATAGGCAAAGATATCCTCCAACTGCTTCCGTATAAATAAACGATTGGCCCAATCCCCAATAAACCCAAGGGGAATTTTATAATGCACGATATCCGTCATTTCCACCCCACCCGATACTTCCTTGAAATGATGCTGATGATGCCAGAGGGAATAAGGCCCAAAACGCTGTTCATCCACAAAATAAGTCCGGTCCCGTACATGCGTGATCTCGGTCATCCAGTACATGGAGATGCCCCCCAAAGGGCTTACCTTGTATTCAATAATTTGCCCCGGGTACATGGTATCCCCATGGTGCCGGGAAATGATCCGGAAATTCATTCGGGCCGGGGTAATGGATTGTAAATTTGCAGGGTTGGAAAAAAAGGCCCAGGCCACATCGAGGGTGACGGGAATGAACTGGGTTGCCTTGAGATTGTACGTGGCCATATTTTTTGTTTTCGCAGATTACACAAATAACTATAACCAGGAGAAATTGTTTAGATGTACCAAAAAGAAAAGCTGGAAGCAAAATTCAAGGAGGAATACCAGAAGCTGAACCCGCAGCAACGTGTTGCCGTGGATGCCATTGAAGGCCCGGTGATGGTGATCGCAGGACCAGGTACGGGAAAAACACAGATCCTGGCCAGCCGGATCGGTAAGATACTGCTGGATACAGATGCGCGTCCGGAGAATATTCTCTGCCTCACCTATACAGAAGCAGGGGTAGTGGCCATGCGCAAAAGATTGCTCCAGTTCATTGGCCCTGACTCTTACAAAGTAACCATCTCTACCTTTCACGGTTTTTGCAATGATGTGATTCAGGAAAACCTGAACCTTTTTGAAAAAACGGCCCTCGATCCTATTTCTGATCTGGAGAAAGCTGCCATGTTCAAAGAGCTGATCGATGGCCTGCCCAAGAACAATCCTCTGAAACGTTACCGGGGCGATGTATATTTTGAAGCTACCCGCCTTCAGAAATTATTCAGTGATATGAAGCGGGAAGGTTGGACACCGGCCTTTATGCTCGAACGAATTGATGAATATATCAGCTCCCTGCCCACCCGGGATGAATTTATATATAAACGAAAATACAAGGAGTTCAATCCCGGCGACCCCAAGCAACACCTGATCGATGAGGCGAAAGAAAAAATGGAGACCCTGAAAGCCGCTATCCGTGAATTTGACCGCTTTCAGGAACTGATGCGGAAAAAGAACCGCTACGACTTTGATGATATGATCAACTGGGTGATCCGCGCCTTTGAAGCCAATAAGAACCTGCTGGCGAATTATCAGGAACAATACCAATATATCCTGGTGGATGAATACCAGGATACCAGTGGTACACAAAACCGGATCGTACAACTGCTGATCAATTACTGGGATAAACCCAATGTGTTTGTGGTAGGAGATGACGACCAGAGTATCTACCGTTTTCAGGGCGCCAACGTGGAGAATATGCTTGATTTTGCGCAGCAATACCGCGAAGCGCTGAGCACGGTGGTCCTCACCAATAACTACCGCTCCACGCAACCGATCCTGAATGTTTCCAAAAACCTGATCGAGCGGAATGAAGAACGATTGGTGAAAAAGATCGACGGTTTGAGCAAGGACCTGCTTTCTGCCAACGAAAAGATCCGGGAATTGACCCATACTCCCCTTTTATTTGAATACCAGAAAATGAGGGATGAAATGATCGGCGTCACACTTCAGGTGGAAAAACTGGTGAAATCAGGAGTAAACCCGGGGCGTATTGGTATCATTTACCGGGAGAATAAATACGGGGATGAACTATCGGCTTTTTTGCGTCAAAGGGGCATTCCGGTGTACACCAAGCGCAGCCAGAATTTATTTGAGATACCCCTGGCCAGAAAAATTCTCAACATGCTCCGCTACCTCGCCGCGGAACATGATACGCCCTACGGTGGCGATGAGTTGCTTTTTGAGATCCTCCATTATCATTGGTTTGGGATCGCCCCGATCGAGATCGCGAAGCTGAGTATCGAAGTATCTGAAAAGAAATTTTCTGAAGACCCTACTTCCATTCGCCGGTTATTAAGTGAAAAAGCAGGACAACCGGGTCGTGATCTTTTTACGCCGGGCTTGTCAGAACCACTCAAAAATGCAAGCGCCGTTTTGGAAAAATTGATCGGTGCCGTTTCCAATATCACGCTGCAACAGTTATTTGAAGAATTGATACGCAGCACAGGATTGTTGCAACAAGTTGTGGAAAGTCCCAATAAACATGAGGACCTGGAAGTGATCTCGGCACTGTTTGATTTCATTCAGGAAGAGAACCGGAGAGCGCCGCGCATGACCCTTCTCGATCTGGTACAACTGACCGACCTGATGGAGAAGGAAGAACTTCGCCTGCCTCTGCCCCGGGTGAGTGGCAGTGATAAAGGCGTCAACCTGATGACGGCTCATGGTTCCAAGGGACTTGAATTTGAGCATGTCTTTGTGGTGGGGGTTAATGCAAAAAGCTGGGATAAAAAGAAAGGGGGGAACCGGGATTTCTCCCTGCCTGATACACTCTTCTCTTCGCAACCCAAACAATCCGATGAAGAAGAACAAAGACGGTTATTTTATGTGGCCCTGACCCGTGCGGAACAGCATCTTTATATCTCCTATTCCCTTTTTAAAAATGACGGAAAAGAACAGGAACCTTCCCGTTTCATTGCGGAAATGCTGGAAGGGCATCCCCTGCCTGTGGAAAAAGTGGTGATCGATGAAGCGGTGGAAGATGAGTTCGCGCTCCTGCGCTTCTCCGATGCCCCGCCACCGGAATGGGAACAGGCCGATGAAGATGTCGTGGGACGTATGCTGGATAAGTTTACCATGAACGTTACCGCCCTGAACAATTACCTGAACTGTCCACTGGAATTTTATTTCCGCAACCTGATCCGTATTCCCTCTCCTAAAAATGAGAATACAGAGTTTGGTTCAGCCGTCCACTATGCGTTGGAACAACTCTTTCGAAAAATGCAGGATGATGGAAAAGACAGTTTTCCTCCCGTGCATGCCTTTGTGGCCGATTTCGACTGGTACATGCACCGGCACCGCGAGAGTTTTACCCAGGAACAGTTTGACCGCCGGATCGAATATGGGCACCAGATACTCCCGGCCTATTATGAAAAATACAGCGGTAGTTGGAACAGGATCGTGGCCATTGAACGAAACATCCGCAATGTGGTGGTTAAAGGCGTGCCGCTAAAGGGGAAACTTGACAAACTTGAATTTGATGGCAAGTCAGTGAATGTGGTGGATTATAAGACGGGCAACCCCGACAACGCGAAAGACAAATTACAGCCCCCGAACGATAAATCACCCAATGGAGGTGACTATTGGCGACAAGCGGTTTTTTATAAAATCCTGGTGGACCACTACGAGAGTAAAGACTGGAAAGTAGTGAGCACCGAATTTGACTTTATTGAGCCGGACAAAAAGAAACAATACCGGAAACAGAAATTAGTGATCACCCCCGCGGATATTACCACAGTGACCCAGCAGATCGTGGAGACCTGGGAGAAGATTCAAAACCGGGACTTCTATACCGGGTGTGGGAAGGAGGATTGTCATTGGTGTGGGTTCGTGAGGGAAGTAAGTTGATTTCACGGAAAAAACGGATTACACGGATGGCGGTTATATTGTTTTCTTAAAATGGGGGAATCCCCGCTAATTGAGTGGGCCATTCTGTAAGTTTGCACTCCACTACCTGAATCATGAAGATCCCTTTTATCGATAGTAGATTAACTAAAGGATGGATATTTTCTATCCTACTAATCTCTATAATCATCCCAAAAATCCTGGTCCTCAGTTCCTGTGCCAATATGATCCCCCCATCTGGCGGCCCCCGCGATTCTCTGCCCCCGGTGTTAAGGAGTGTGACCCCACCCGATTCGAGTAAAGGATTTAGCTCAAGGACCATCACGTTTACCTTTGATGAATATGTGGAGCTACAGGAAATCCAGAAAAATCTATTGGTCTCCCCTACCCCCGAAGTAAACCCACAGGTAGAATCCAAACTGAAAACGGTAACGGTAAAATGGGAGGATACACTCGAAGCCAATACCACCTATTCCATCAATTTTGGGCGGGCGATTCAGGACATCAACGAGCGTAACCCGCTGAAGAACTTTACCTATGTTTTCACTACTGGTCAATATTTCGACTCACTCGAATTCAGGGGCAATGTGATCCTGGCGGAAACAGGAGGGGTTGATTCTACCCTATTTGTACTCCTTCATCGCACGGGGGAAGATTCGGCCCTGGTCAATAAAAAGCCCAGGTATATGACCCGGGTGGATAAGAAGGGGGAATTCCTGTTCCGCACCCTTGCCCCCGGTACTTACCATGTGTATGCGCTGAAGGACGATAATGGTATTGGGAAATACTTTTCTACCGAACAACTTTTTGCCTTTGCTGATTCACCTGTAGTAATAAATGAGGACTCTACCCGGGCCATCACCCTATATGCCTATGCCGTCAAAAGGCCGCCGGAAACTTCCAGTTCACCCGCAGCCCAGGCACCGGCAAGACCCAACGAGGTCGCCCGTTTACGCTTTGGCACTTCACTGACCGGCGCTGTTCAGGACCTGCTCCTTCCCTTTTCCCTGCAATTCACAGTACCCTTAAAAACATTTGACCCAACCCTGGTTAAAGTCAGCACGGATACCAGTTTTAATCCCGTTGCCGGATACACCTGGGAACTGGATACCTTAAAACAAAAAGCCACCCTGATCACCAATCTGCGGGAGGACACCCGGTACAATATCATTTTGGAAAAAGAATTTGGAACGGATACCCTTGGGCAGCAACTATTAAAATCAGATACGCTTACCTTCCAAACACGGCGTCAATCCGAATATGGCTCGCTCCGTATCCGGCTCAAAAATGCGGATAGCCTGCAGCGGCCTGTAGTCCTTATCAGCCAGAGTGGAAGACTGGTAAAATCAGCTTCGCTCGCCAAGGGCGAATTCTTTACCCCCCTATTCCTGCCCGGCAACTATGAACTCGCCCTGCTCTATGACCGGAACAACAATGGCCAATGGGATCCCGGAGAGTTTTTTGGAAAACGAATTCAACCTGAGATCGTAAAACCGGTGAAAGAGAAATTGGTGGTACGGCCGAATTGGGAAAATGAAATTGACCTGGATTAAGGGATATGAGGATGGAGAGGATTAATTTTGAGTACTTCGCATATCTTGTAGAAAGAGAGCCTGGGGGTGATGATAATTATTAAATAATGATGAAATTTGCCCTGGAAAAAATGGATAGGAAACCAGAATAATCCTAAAAATCAATTCTCCAAATCAACCAATCCAGGTAATGCAGCTATCCTCCCAACTTCTCGAATCCGCCGTAAGTGCTTTTGCCAAACTCCCCGGTATTGGTAAAAAAACGGCTTTGCGCCTGGTGCTGCACCTGTTGAAACAGGAGAAGGAGGAAGTGGGTCAGTTCAGTGAGATCATCAACCGGATGCGGCAGGATATTCGCTTTTGCCGTCGTTGCCACAATGTATCCGATGCGGAGATCTGTTCAATATGCTCCAATAGCCTGCGCAAGCAGGATGTTATCTGTGTGGTAGAAACCATTCGGGATGTCATTGCCATTGAAAGCACCCAGCAATTCAATGGTACTTATCATGTACTGGGTGGGGTCATTTCCCCACTGGATGGTGTAGGTCCTGATCAATTGACCATTGAGAGTCTTGTAACACGGGTACAAAAAGAAAACAGTAGCGAACTCATCTTTGCCCTCAATCCCACGATTCAGGGAGATACCACCATCTATTATATTCAGAAAAAGCTGCAGGGCATACCTGTCCGGATCACCACCATTGCCCGGGGCATTGCCTTTGGCGGCGAATTGGAATATGCCGATGAAATGACGTTGGCAAGAAGCCTCCAGAACCGGTTACCGGTGGAGTCGTATGTGGGGGGGAGGTGAGGTTGGAGGTTGGATGACAGATGACGGATGACGGAGGACAGATGACGGAGGTCCGGGGTCCGAAGTCCAGGACCGAAAGTCTGTCATCTGTCCTCCGTCATCCGTCATCCGTCCTCCGTCATCCAACCTCCACCATCCGCCCTCCCCTTGCAAAATCCCCCTGCAAACGCTATCTTTGCCCCACATGGCGGATTTGTTTATTGTTCGGCCTCATCAGAACTAATAAACGCGTTAGGAACCACCTACCTGATTGTTTCCCACTCGTTTATAGTAATTAACCGCTGAGGCTGCCGCCAGAGTAAAGTCAATCTATTGTATGGACATTCGTAAAGAGTTGGAAAAGAGGATATTGATCATTGATGGGGCCATGGGTACCATGATCCAGCGGCATAAGCTGTCGGAAGGGGATTATCGTGGGGAACGCTTCAAGGACTGGCCTTCGGACCTGAAAGGGAACAATGACCTGTTGGTACTGACCCAACCCCGGATCATTGTGGGCATTCACAAAGAATACCTGGAAGCCGGGGCTGATATCATTGAAACAGACACATTCAATGCCCAAAAGATCTCCCTTGCGGATTATGATATGCAAAGCCTGGCCTACGAGATCAATATCGAAGCCGCAAAATGCGCCCGTACGGCCGTAGAGGAATTCAGAGCGGAACATCCTGACAGGGCAACCGAAGGCAAATGGGTGGCCGGTGCCATCGGACCTTTGAACAAAACCCTCTCGCTTTCACCGGATGTAAACAATCCAGGTTTCAGGGCGCTTACCTTTGATGAGGCTGTGGAAGCTTATTATGAACAAGTAAAGGGTTTGGTTGATGGAGGTGTTGATCTCATTCTCATCGAAACCATTTTCGATACACTGAATGCCAAAGCCGCGATCTATGCGGTGAAAAAATATTTCAAAGACGCACAAAAAGCCGAACTGCCGATCATGATCAGCGGCACCATTACCGATGCATCCGGACGTACCCTGAGCGGGCAGACGCTGGAAGCTTTCTATACCTCGGTGATGCATGCCAAACCACTCAGCATCGGTCTGAATTGTGCGCTGGGCGCGAAAGAAATGCGTCCGCATATTGAAGAACTTTCCCAGATCGCCTCCAGTTATGTATCCGCCTATCCCAATGCCGGGTTACCCAATGCCATGGGTGAATATGATGAAGCCCCGGAAGATACCGGTCATTACCTGGAGGATTGGGCAAAAGAAGGATTTGTCAATATTGTTGGGGGATGCTGTGGCACCACCCCCGATCATATCCGTCATATCGCCGAACATGTAAAGAAAATCAAGCCGAGACCTCTTCCGATCGTAGAAAAAGAATTAGTGCATTAAAAATCAAACCATGGAAAAAACGCTACTTCTGATCTCCATCCTGATCCTGATCGTGAACAATTTCTCGTATCTCAAAGGCTTAATGATCAAAAAGAACACCTGATGCAGGACACCACCATCATCAAACCCTACCTAAGACTCTCCGGACTCGAACCACTGCTGATACGACCCGAAACGAATTTCATCAACGTGGGTGAACGGACCAACGTAACTGGTTCCAAAAAATTCGCGCGGCTGATCCGGGAAAATAAATACGAAGAAGCCCTGAGCGTAGCCCGCCAACAGGTGGAAAGCGGCGCCCAGATATTGGATGTGAACATGGATGACGCCCTCCTGGAAGGTGTACAGGCCATGACCACCTTCCTGAACCTGGTGCAAAGCGAACCCGATATCGCCCGTATCCCCATCATGATCGACTCCTCGAAATTTGAGATCATTGAAGCGGGACTGAAATGTGTACAAGGCAAGGCCATTGTGAATTCCATCTCCATGAAAGAAGGAGAGGATAAATTTATCCAACAGGCGGAGATCTGTAAACTCTTTGGCGCCGCCGTGATCGTAATGGCCTTTGATGAAAAAGGCCAGGCCGACACAAAAGACCGAAAAGTAGAGATCTGTCATCGCGCCTATACCATCCTTACCAAGAAGCTGGGCTATGACCCGCAAGACATCATATTTGACCCCAACATCTTTGCCGTAGCCACAGGTCTGGAAGAACATAACAACTACGGTGTTGATTTTATCCAGGCTACCCGCGAGATCAAACAACTCATGCCTTTGACCAAAGTTTCGGGTGGAGTGAGCAATCTCTCCTTCTCCTTCCGGGGCAATGACCATGTACGGGAGGCCATGCACAGCGTATTCCTTTACCACGCCATCAAAGCCGGAATGGATATGGGGATCGTGAATGCAGGTCAGTTGGTGGTATATGATGAAATAGAACCCAAACTCCGGGATCTCTGTGAAGACGTGATCCTGAACCGGAACAATACGAACAATGAGGCGACCGAAAAGCTGATTGCTTTTGCCGAAACAGTAAAAGCCAAAGGCAAGGAAGAAGTAAAAAATGAGGCCTGGAGACAGGGGACGGTGGAAGAAAGACTGACCCATGCCCTGGTGAACGGGATTGCTGATTATGTAGAACAAGACACGGAAGAAGCCCGTCTAAAATACCCGGCCCCGCTTACCGTGATCGAAGGGCCCCTGATGGATGGTATGAATGTGGTGGGTGACCTTTTTGGCGCCGGTAAAATGTTCCTGCCTCAGGTGGTGAAAAGCGCCCGGGTGATGAAAAAATCAGTAGCTGTACTTACCCCTTATATTGAAGCCGAGAAAGAAGAGAAAAGAAAGAACCTTGAAATAAGTGGTGGACAATCGGTAGAAGCCAAAGGAGCCGCCAAGGTTTTATTGGCCACCGTAAAGGGAGATGTACACGACATTGGAAAAAACATTGTAGGCGTTGTGCTTGGTTGTAATGGATATGATATCATAGATATGGGTGTGATGGTGCCGGCCGATAAGATCCTGGATACCGCGGAAAAAGAAAAGGTAGATATCATTGGACTGAGTGGTTTGATCACACCTTCCCTGGATGAAATGGTGCATGTTGCCCATGAAATGAAACGCCGGGGGATGAAACAACCCTTGCTGATTGGTGGAGCCACCACCTCCCGGATGCACACGGCCGTGAAGATCGCGCCTCAATATGATAATGGGGTACTGCATGTACTAGACGCCTCGCGAAGTGTGACAGCCGTAAGCACCCTGCTGAGTGAAGACCAGAAATCAACTTTCCTTGCCCAAACCACTAAGGAATATGATGAACTCCGTCAGCAGTTCCTGAACAAACAAAAGAACAGGTCACTGATCCCTTACAAGGAAGCCAAAGTGACCAAAGAATATTTTGATTGGAAAAATTACAAACCCACAACACCTGCGGTGAATGGGGTAAAGGTGATAAAGGGAGCCGACCTCGGCACCATTGCGGAATATATTGACTGGGGGCCCTTCTTTATTGGTTGGGAAATGCCTGGTCACTTCCCCGAAGTATTATCGGACAAGATCTTTGGCCAGGAAGCAACAAGGCTCTATGCCGATGCCCAGGCGCTGGTAAAAAAGATCGTAGCTGAAAAATGGTTTAGTGCCGATGGCGTCATCGGGTTCTGGCCCGCTTTAAGCAACAATGAGGATACTGTGACCCTTCAAACAGAGAAGGGTGAAGTGAAGTTGGAAATGCTCCGGCAGCAATTGAAAAAAGCCGTAGGTCAGCCTAATTTCTCCTTGGCTGATTTTGTCATGCCAGCGCAGGGGAACACTACGGACTACATGGGCGCTTTTGCAGTTACTATACATGGCGCTAAAAAGCATGTGGATCGTTTTGCGGCAGAGCATGATGAATACAATAAGATCATGGTTCAGATACTGGCTGACCGTTTTGTGGAAGCTTTTGCTGAATACCTCCACGCCAGTACCCGTAAAGAGTATTGGGGCTATGATAAAGAAGAAAAATTAACTAACGAAGAACTCATTCGCGAAAAATACAAGGGCATCCGCCCGGCACCGGGTTACCCGGCCTGCCCCGATCATACGGAAAAGATCAAACTCTTTGATCTCCTCAATGTAACGGAGAACATTGGCATTGAACTCACCGAGAGCCTGGCGATGAATCCCCCTGCATCCGTATGTGGCTGGTATATCGCCCACCCGCAAAGTCACTATTTTGGATTGGGAAAAATTTCCCGTGATCAACTGGAAGATTATGCAAAACGGAAGGGCATGAGTTTGGATGAGGCAGAGAAATGGTTGCGGCCGGTATTGGAATAAAAGAAAATTTATCTGGCTTTAACAACTATTGTTTTCGTCCATGAATCATGCCAGGGCCTTGCACCAAAAGCACTAAAGGCTTCAAAAGGCACCAGACGAGAAAGGGTGCGCAAAATCGCATCCTTGAACGTTAGCTCTCCCCCATCTTCGCGAATGGCACGTGTGCCGGAGATCAATTTACCCAAGGTATATCCCCGGAATGCTTTCTCGCAAATGGTATAATAGAAAAGGTAATTGACAATGGCCACCGCATAGCTCAGCACCAGAAGATCCCAACTCGTTTGTTCAACTATGATCCGGCTCATGTATTCCGGAAAGAGGATACCCAGAAGCGCCCCAACGACCGTGCCGGTAAGGTAACTCAGGGCAAACCGCATCAACAGGTTATCGATCAGGTAGTTCACAAATCGTTGCCCCATGGTAGCCTCTACATACTGTTGTTGTGACAGGTAGTCGTCAAACAGTCCCGGCTCCGGGGTAGGTTGGTTCAGTTCTTCTTGCTCGCTCATGTTGGTTATGTTAAGATTTGATGGTAGCGGAGCTGTTCTTTTAACTGCTCCGGGTTTTGAAAATGAATACTCGGAATGCCCAGGTCTTCAGCGGCCTTTACATTGCGAAGATTATCATCAATAAAAAGAGCTTGTTGTGGTTGCACCGAATACCGGTCGAGTAACCGATGATAGAACTCTGGAAAAGGCTTTCTGGTCTTCTCTTCTCCACTCACCACCCGGCCATCAAACCAATGCAGAAAATCGTAGCGTACCAGGGCGATATCAAAAAGATTGGCCTGCCAGTTGGTCAATGCATAGGTGCGGTGCTGTCCTTGTTGCTTTAATTGTCTGAATATTTCAACTGTGCCTGAAATAGGCCCACCCAGCATATCCGTCCATTTGCCATAATAATCACGAATGGAGGATTCCCAATCAGGGAATTGTTCCACCAAAAGTTGTGTGGCTTCCACAATGGAACGACCCGCATCCTGCTCCTCATTCCAGTCGGAGGTACAGATATGATTGAAAAAATAGTCCCTTTTTTCCGGACTTTCAAAATACTGGTCATGAAAAACATAACGGGGGTTCCAGTCGATCAGTACCCCACCGAGGTCAAATATGATCGTGTCAATAGAGTGGTTCATCGTATTCTAAATTGGTGCCTGTCATTTTTTTATTCTCCAGCAATTTACTCCGCGAAGCGATAACTGCCGCGAGAGCGGTCATAAAAACCAATAAAATTAATCCGGAAGACAGGTTGGTCTTCTCGGAAATAAACCCGATCAGGGATGGCCCTGCCAAAAAACCGATCAACCCGCCGGTGGTGACCATGGCAAAACCATCCACTGGTTTTACACCGGGAATATTGCCTGAGGCACTAAATAATACCGGTACGATACAGGAACAGCCAAAGCCAACAAGTATATATCCGATGATGCCCGGTACCGCAGAAGAGGAAAGCACCACCAAAAGAAAACCGGTTGACGCAAGTGCTGCCCCGCCGATCACTACGGTCTTGCTTCCTATTCGGGTAACAAGCCCGTCCCCATTGAGCCGGCCAATCGTCATAGCGACAGCAAAGCCGGTATATCCAAGACTTAATAACTCCTTAGGGGCTCCGATCACTTCGCGGAAATAGATGGCGCTCCAGTCGGCGACACAACCTTCCGACATAAAGATCACGAGACAAATAAAAGAGATGCTCAATACACTCAGGGATGGAAATTTCAAACCGGAACGGCTATGTATGATCTCGGAATGTGCCAATAACTGCCTTCGGTTAAAAAACACGACCGAGGCAACAAAAAAGGCCATGATCAATATTTGCCAGGTGGTGCCTATCCCGCCTGCCACAAATAACGGGACCAGTCCGGTACTGATGCCCCCGCCAATGCTATACAAGGCATGGCTGGTACTCATCAACTTGCGATTGTATTTTTTTTCAAACGCATTGATGGTGGTATTCACCGACACCCCGTTGAAAAAACCATTGATGCCAAAGAGGTATAAACTGATCCAGAATACATAAAGATTGGGGGCATTGACCAGCATGATCATGATCAGCGCTAATGAGAGATAACCAGCCACCATCCAGGTGCCAACCGCGATGCGGCTAAACAACCGGCCCGATAATGCCACGGCGGTCAACGCGCCAAGTGGTGATAAGAGAAGGGATAAACCCAGTGTGCCATCAGATAATCCCAGTCGCACTTTGATTTCCGGGATGGCGCCTACCCAGATTCCAAAAAGCAGGCTCGTACAAGCCAGTAGCACACTGACTGCAAAAACAGGCCTGAGCCGGACAAAACTGGACAGGTTTTTCCACATAGGCAGGCCGCGCTATTTGTATTTTAATTTCAAAAAGATCATGACAGAACAAAGCGAGATCATAATGACATTAGTGACAATGATGACATTATCCTGCTTCATCACCCCATAAGCGATCCACATCACTTCATTGATAAAGGCAATGACAAACATCATCAGCGACACGTTGGCCGCAGATTTCTCCTTCCATGTTTTTAATACTTGTGGGAGGAATGTGAGGGCGGTAACCGCGCAGGCGGAATAACCGAGTAAATCGACTGTACTCATGTTGGCGATTTCGTTTCAGTTTTTAATACTAAAGACTAAAAGCTAATAGCTATTGGCTATTAGCTTTCAATACTCTTGAAGGTTCATTTCTTTTTCTTCTTTTTGGTTCCAAATTCTTTGATCTGCTCAGGTGTAGCAGGCGCGAGGCTGATAGCGGCACCACCACCGGCGGCCAGTTTAAACCAGATACCCGATTTCGAATCAACGATCATTCTGTCTATGGCATAGGCTTCGGGGTTGTTTTGCCAATGGGCATCCGAAGCATCGCGGTAGATGGTGGCCAGGTATTTCGTCCCTTCGGTCAGGAAATCCAGTTTAACCGAAGCTTCCCTTGGCTTTTCATCGGTGATCGCTCCAATGAACCAGGCAGATGAATTCTTTCCTTTCCGGGCAATGGTTAAATATTCACCGGGCTCGGCTTCCAGGATACGGGTATCATCCCAGTCCACAGCCACGTCTTTGATAAACTGGAAAGCATCCGGACGGGCCTCATAATTCTCCGGGAGGTCAGCTGCCATTTGCAAAGGACTATACATGGTTACATACAAAGCCAATTGTTTGGCCAGCGTAGTATGTACCTGTTCTTTTTTATCCGGATTATAATGGCTCATTTTGATCTTGAAGATGCCGGGGGTATAATCCATTGGCCCACCGATCAACCGGGTAAAAGGTAAGATGGTCTCATGATCGGGAGGGTTACCAACACTCCAGGCATTGAACTCATTTCCCCGGGCTGCTTCGCTGGCTACCCAATTGGGATAAGTACGGTGCAGACCTGTCAGCCGCACTGATTCATGCATATCTACCATGATGCCATATTGTGCTGTTTTGGCTGCCACCCGTTCAAAGTGTTTTACCATCCATTGTCCATCGTGGTGTTCACCACGGGGAATGATGCGTCCCACATAGCCGGTTTTTACCGCGTCATAATTAAATTGTTTCATCAGGCGATAAGCTGTATCCATCCAACGTTCATAGTTGGTCACAGAGGCAGAGGTTTCATGGTGCATGATGATCTTTACCCCTTTACTCTTCGCATAGTTGGAAAGTTCGGCAATATCAAAATCGGGATAGGGGGTCACAAAGTCAAATACATCTTCTTTCCATTGCCCAAACCAATCTTCCCAGCCTGTGTTCCATCCTTCTACCAGTACAGACTGGATATTATTTTTGGCGGCAAAGTCAATATACCTTTTTACATTGGCTGTATTCGCCCCGTGTGGTACCTTGGTCGCTTGCTGGCTGCCCACCTGTCCGCCGCTATAATCCCAGCTACTCACTCCCACATGCATTTCCAACCATACCCCAACAAATTTTTGGGGTTTGATGAATGAAGTGTTCGGAACTTTAGAAGGTTCATTCAGGTTAAGGATCATTTTAGACGCTAAGAGGTCAGCCGCTTTATCACTGATAAGGATGGTACGCCAGGGTGTTTTGGTTGGCGTTTGCAAGTAGGCTTTGTTTCCTACGGCGTCAGGTACCAGGTGTGAATGAAAGGTAAAATTGCTTTTGTCCAGTACCAGGTTCAGCGCCGGATAGTTTACGAGGGCCGCCTCATGAATATTGATGTACAAGCCTTCCGCTGTTTTCATCATCAGCGGTGTTTGGACTGCATTCCGATCAAAAAAGGTTTTAGCATGGATCTCGGCACTCAATTTTCCTCCGGCCGCATCGATCTCGCTTAATTTGGTTTGGTTGTACCAGTATTCATTGGTGTCATAATCACCCGGTATCCACCAGGCGGTATGATCGCCGGTGAGGGCGATCTGGGTCATTTCTTCACCAATGACAAAATGTTTGAGATTGGGTTGATCGGGAAATTCAAAGCGAAAGCCAACTCCATCATCAAAAACACGGGCCACAAGGATCACAACAATATCATTCGTGGTTTTTAATTTCAGGGCGATCTCGTTGCAATGATTGCGGATCGTCTTTACCTCGCCCCAAACCGGATCCCAGCTTTCATCAATGGTACGTTTGTCAATGACTGTGATGCTGAATTTATCTAACAGAAGCGCAGGAACATTGAGTTTAAAGCCTATTGAAGAAGGTTTTACCACATTCATGCCTTTATAGTCAACGGCATAAGATAGTTTATCGCCCGGGTTGGAGATCAGGCGAAAGACCATATTCCCGTTGGGGGAAGCGATGGATTCAATATCGGCGGCAAACAATACAGGAGCTATGACCAGCCAGGCGGTCAACAGGGAGAGAAGTTTTTTCATATCCGGAAAATTTGAAGGGTGAAGGTAGGAACTCGAGTGGATTTCCGAATTGATTCTTGTTAGTTTGTTTCTCACCACGAAGGCCGAAAGAAATTTCAATTACTTATCGCTTTTCAAATAACCACCACAAACGTTTGCGGGGCTTCACGGTGTAGTTTGTCCGAATATAATGCAGCACATGATTTACAGCTTCTGCCGGGTCATCGGTCAGCAGAACCAGCGACAGATCTTCCCGGGAGATAGTACCTTTCTCGGCCATATGTTCGATCATTTCCCATAATTCTTTATAGAACTCCTTTCCAAATAATACAATGGGGAAAGCAGTGATGGTCCGGGTTTGGACGAGTGTTACTGTTTCAAAGAGTTCATCCATGGTACCAAAACCACCGGGCATGATGATAAAGCCGTAGGAGTATTTGGTAAGCAATACTTTGCGGACAAAGAAATGCTCAAAAGTGATGGACTTGTGTACATAGGGGTTTATATGCTGTTCAAAAGGCAATTGGATATTACAGCCAATGGAGGTTCCTCCTGCTTCAAATGCACCCCGGTTGGCCGCCTCCATAATGCCGGGGCCACCGCCGGTCATGGTGGTCATTCCCGATTCTGCCACCAGGCGTCCTACCTCACGGGCGGCGGTATAATACGGATGGTCTTCCTTGAATCGGGCCGATCCAAATACGGTAACACAAGGCCCGGCGAAATGCAGGGTCCGAAATCCACGGATGAACTGGCGAAACACCCGAAAGGCAAACGACAATTCATACCCACGGCTTTTGGGTCCGTCGAGAAAAACATGAGACTTCGGGGGTATCAGACGAGGGATCTGCTTCATTGGTCAAATTTGGGAATTTGAGGTTGGGTGAACTTACCTACAAATTATCACATTATTACTTTGCAAATCATCACATTCATAAATTTTTAAAAATCAAAATTCTCAAATTCCGCTTCTGAATCATTTTGTACCTTGTGGCTATGCGCATCATTTCTTATAACGTAAACGGCATAAGGGCCGCGGTAAAAAAAGGATTCATTGATTGGTTAAAGACCGATCCGGCAGATATTATCTGTATTCAGGAAACAAAAGCCACCAAAGAAGATGTGGACCACCAGTTGTTCACGAGCCTCGGCTATCATGATTACTGGTTTTCTGCCCAGAAAAAAGGGTACAGCGGAGTAGCCGTATTTACCAAAATAAAACCCGATAACGTAGAAACCGGAAACGGGCATAGTGCCAGCGATGATGAAGGTCGGGTGATTCAATTAGACTTTGGGGATATCCGCCTTATCAATGCCTATTTTCCCTCTGGCACCAGCGGCGATGAAAGACAGGGTTTCAAATATACCTGGCTGGATGAGTTTCAGGTTTACCTGAATAAATTAAAAAAGAAACACCCCAGGCTTATTCTCTGTGGTGATTATAATATCGCCCATCAGGAAATCGATATCCATGACCCCAAAGGGAATAAGAAATCGAGTGGGTTTCTGCCCGAAGAGCGGGAATGGATGACCAAATTCTATGAAAGCGGATGGGTAGATAGTTTCCGTGTCTTTCATCCCGAGCCACATCGGTATAGTTGGTGGAGCCAGCGCTTTCCCAGTGTGCGGTTGAATAACAAAGGCTGGCGGATCGATTATATCAATGTCACCGAACCTCTCCGTAACCAATTAAAGGATGCGGAGATTTTTCCGGAAGTAAAGCACAGTGATCATTGTCCCGTTTATTTGGAGTTGAAGAAATAAGAATTCACCGGAGGCAGTTAAGACCACTTGAATAAAGTTTGCTCACCATGCTCATTTATAATATCACTGTTAAACCCGATCCGGATATATCTGATGCCTATCTTGAGTGGTTGAAGGAAACCCATATTCCGGCCATTATGGCCACCGGATGTTTTTTGGAATTTCGTATTTGCCGTATGCTGGATGTGGAAGAAGGCGATGGCACGACTTTAGTGGTTCAGTACCATGCGCCTGACAGGGCAGCCTATGAGACCTATATCCGGGAATATGCCCCAAAATTGCGGGAAGATGCCTTTCGAACCTGGGGAGACCGGTTTTTGGCCTTTCGGAGTATTATGGAGATTATTTGAACCTGATTTACAAACCACAGAGACCCATTCCTGTGCAAGAATTGTGGATAAAGAATTTCCTGCCAAATCCTTGCCCCATGCGGGTTTCAGCGGATTGGGAAGAAAGGGTTTTTGACTAAAAAAATTTTGTCAGTGGGGAAAAGCATCTAAATTTGCCGACTCATAAAACACCAAAATCACCTAACATGAACAAAGCTGAATTGATAAACAAGATCGCCGATGATGCGGGCATCACAAAGACACAGGCCAATGCCGCCCTGGATTCCTTCACCGAAGCCGTGACCAAGACCCTGAAAGGCGGTGGTAAAGTAACTCTGGTCGGATTTGGTACCTTTACCGTGTCCAAACGCGCCGCCCGCAACGGACGCAATCCCAAAACTAAAGAGGTGATCCGGATCAAGGCTCGTAAGGTGGCTCGTTTCAAAGCAGGTAAAGACCTGGCTGCCAAGCTCTAACTAAACACATTGGAAGGAAAGCACCGAGAAGGATCGGCCTTTCTTTTCTTTTTCAATAATCACAACACAAAAAAATACAACTATGGGAAGAGGCGATAAAAAAACCAAGAAAGGAAAGATCTTCAAAGGCTCTCACGGAAAAAGCCGCCCGGCAAAAGCCACCAAGAAGACCGGAAATAAGCCGGAAGCCAAGAAATAATAAATAAGGAGTCGTAAATAAGAAATAAGGAAGTAAAAGACGTGTTCTCTTACTTCCTTATTTCTTATTTACGACTCCTTATTTATTATTCTGTACTTGTTAATTCCCTAAGGCGCCAGCCGCTCCATCTTCCACCCTCCATCCTCATCCAGCGTGTACTGTAAGCGATCATGTAAACGACTGGGGCGTCCCTGCCAAAACTCCATGATTACAGGTTTTACAATATAGCCTCCCCAATGGGCCGGCCGGGAAATGAACTTTCCTTCTAATTCCCGCACTTTATCATTGAACCGTTGATCCAGCCAGTCACGGCCTTCGATCACACTGCTCTGCGGCGAGACCAATGCACCAATTCTACTGGCTTCTGGCCTGGATTGAAAGTAATCGTCATTTACCTGGTCACCCACCTTCGAAATAATGCCGATGATCCGCACCTGGCGTTCCAATTCTTTCCAAAAAAACAGCAGACAGGCCTTGGGGTTCTCCGCGATCTGCTGTCCTTTGTAACTATTATAATTGGTAAAAAATATAAACCCTTCTTCGCTGTATTCCTTTAACAATACCACACGGGCCGATGGCACCCCGTCCCCGGCAGCAGTAGCCAGGGTCATGGCATTGGCTTCATCTATCTTAGCATCAATGGCTTCCTGCCACCAGATGCTAAACTGGCTGATGGGGTCCTTACGGGCCTCCTGTTCTGTCAGCGATTCAAAGGAATAATCCCTGCGCAGATCGGCGAGGTTCTTGCTCATGGTTTGTGCTTTTGGAAGAACGAAAATAAGAAGTTCCGGGGAGGGAAAGCGATGAGAAAGATCAGGAAGTTCCTTATTTCTTATTTCCTCTAAGCTGATCGCGCTCTTCCGCGATCATATGGAGCATGCTCTCCAATTCACCAATTCGTTTGATCTGGCCTTCGAGTTTTTTATTGGCTTCGGTTACCTGTTTAAGGTCGTTATTGAGTTCTTCGAGATAGCCTACTCGTTTTTGCAATTGCTGGCGTTGGAAATTCGATTCACGGAGTTTCTCCTCTGTTTCATTGAGTTGGGCCTGTAATTGCTGGTTCTCAGCGTTCAAAGACTGCGCGCGACTTCTGGTTTCTTCGAGTTGACGCGACATTTTTATATTGGCTTCCTTCAAATCTTCATAATCCACGCCCAATATCTTGGAAGAGGCCAACTGTGTTTCGAGTTTGACCATTTTGGACTGAAGGGTATTAAACTCCGTATAGGCATTGTCCAGCATGGAGGTCATTTCGGAGGTCAGGTTCTGTTTCTGCCGGATATGGCTGATCTCGGATTCTTTTTCCAACAAAGCATTTCGCAGTTCTTCGATCTGTTCATGAAGGGCTTCGTTGGTTTTGATGATCTCCTGCTGGCGTTCTTCATTCTCCTTGACCACATCGATCTGTTCCAGTAACTGGTTTATCTTTTCATTATGCTCCAGTAAACTATTCTGTGCCTGGCGAAGCTGGGCCATATAGTCTCCCTTTCCACTGGTTTCCGCCACTGGTGCAGGAGCCTGCTGGCTATACGATTCTTTAGCGCTTTTCAGCTCCTGATTCAGTTCTTTGACCTGTTTGCGCAACTCATTCAATTCAACCATGTAGATCTTCATGTTCTCTTCATGTTCCAGGTTGCGCTGGCTCAGATCATCCAATTGCTTTTCTTTGGCTTCAATATCGTTGAAATATTTTCGCTTCCATTCATCCAGGCCCCGGTTCACTTTTTGAAGTTCGGCTGGGGAAGTCCGGTTACTGCGACGACTTGAAATAAAGTAAAACACCGTCACACCCAGCAGGATACCTCCTGCTGTAAGCATGATCAGGTCAGCAATTGAAACTTGTAAAGAGGCAATCAGGTACATCATTTTTCCGCACTTAATTGGGATGGAAATAAGCGAATCTAGCCCGGTATTCCTACCGGTAAAATAATCAATTACTTTAGGGGTATCCTGAAAAGTTTTTCACAGAAAGGGACCAGCTTAGCCGGTAACCAGGGTTCCTTCTTTTTCACCCCTGACCACCCGGCTCAGGTTGCCAGGTTTGTTCATATTGAAAACGATGATCGGAAGGTTATTCTCCATACATAGGGTAAAGGCGGTCATGTCCATCACTTTCAGGTTCTTGGCGATACATTCCTGAAAGCTGATATGTTCATATAAAACAGCGTTCTTATCTTTCTCAGGATCAGCGGAATAAATGCCATCCACCCGTGTTCCTTTGAGGATCACATCGGCATCGATCTCAATGGCCCGCAGGGAGCCGGCCGTATCGGTGGTAAAATAGGGGTTACCGGTTCCGGCACCAAAGATCACCACACGGCCCTTTTCTACGTGTCGGATGGCCCGACGCCGGATATAAGGCTCGGCGATCTGCTCCATCTTGATGGCGCTGAGTAAGCGGGTATAGACACCGATCCTCTCCAGACTGGCCTGCAAGGCCATGCCATTGATCACCGTGGCCAGCATACCCATATAGTCTCCGTGCGCTCTTTCAATACCTGACTCAGCCTCGTTCATTCCCCGGTAGATATTCCCACCCCCGATCACTACGGCCACTTCCACGCCCATATCCGTCACTTCCTTGATGTCTTTGGCAAACTGTGTAAGTACCGAAGTATCAAATCCAAAATTCTTATCGCCCATTAAAGATTCACCGGAAAGTTTGACCAGGATACGCTTGTACTTAGGGGTCATAATGTGGAGTTAAGTCGGCGGCGAAGATAGGGAAAATCAACCTACACCCACTTATTCTTGTGTGCCAAACTGATTACCTGAGCTTTGGAATTGACATGCAGTTTCTGGTAGATATTCGCAATGTGTTTCCGGATGGTCAAAACACTGATGTTCAATTCGGCAGAAATGCGTTTGGCATCCCATCCACTCACCATGTATTTAAGTATTTCTTTCTCCCTATCCGTAATGCTATGGGGGTAGGCCCCGGCCGGGGTGGTGGGGGTATTGGCAGTCTCGGAAGTACTTAGCAGGCGAAGTGTTTTCCGAGCAATGGCCGGGCTCATTGGGGCGCCGCCAAATTCGAGCACATTGGAAATGGCTTCCTGAAGTACGGGCGCCGCTTCGTGTTTGAGCAGATATCCCGACGCCCCGGCTCGGATCGCTTCAAATATCTTTTCCTCATCATCAAATACCGTCAACACGATAAAATGAACCTGCTCGTACAGTGATTTGGCGATCCGGATCGTTTCAATCCCATCCATACCCGGCATTTCGAGGTCCATGAAGATGACCTGAGGTAGTTTTCCGTGAGGCAACCCTTTCAACTGTTCCAGGCAATCGTTGCCATCGGTGGCCGTGAATAACACTTCCACATCCTGCATCACCTTGATCTTTTGGATAAAGGTATTTCGGTTGACCTGGTTGTCTTCAGTTAATGCAACAATGAATGCCATGGTATCCTAAAGGTAGTATTCCGGCTTTGGCGGTACAATAATCAATTTGTAGTACCCGAAATGATAACGGTCGTTCCCTGCCCGGTTCCTTCCCATTGAACGGTCCATCCTTCCTGCTCACACCGTGACCGGATATTGTCCAGTCCATTCCCACCCCACCCATTTGTGGGGCTGCCCGACATGCCTCTCCCGTTATCACTGATATGCAATTGCCAGTCACCGGTACTGACAAATTTCACCATGACCTTGGTGCCCTGGCTGTGTTTCAACGCATTCACTACCGCCTCCTGAATGATCCGGTACAAGTGAAAGGCCTGGGAAGAAGAAAGGGTGATATCATTATCTATACTCTCGGTCACCTCAAAGGTGAATTGACGGTAACTGGGCTGGATCCGTTGAAAAAACACCTTGATCCGGTCGCTGATCGCGGTCAGGCTCAGGGCATCTTTCTTTAATACCCAGATCGTATCATTCAATTGGGAGATGATGGCCTGTGAATTATTTCTCAGTTCACCATATACTTCCTGATCAGTACCCTTCCCTTTCCCCATTTCAAGGAAATCCAGATTAGCTGCCATGGAGGCGGCATAGGCACCGAGGTTATCATGCAGATCGGCGGCAATGCGTCTTCGTTCTTTTTCTTCCGCTTCACGAACGGCTTCTTCGGCCTTTCTTTTCTCTTCTTCTCTGAGTTTTTCAATCCGCCGCCGTTGGTTTCCGCGATATCGCCGAAACAAGGCAAATCCTGTTGTCAAGATGAGCCCGATCAATACCAGCGACGCGATAAACTGGAAATTCTTTTGCTGCAGGTCAAATTTCTGTTGAAGAATGGTGTTCTCCTTTTTTTGTACCTCGTATTTTGTCTCGAGATCAGCGATCGCCTCTGCCGAGTTGGCTTCATACAGAGAATCTTTCGCTGCAAGGAGTTCTTCCAGTGTCATTTGATACTCTGTCCATTTCCCCGCTTGCTTATAATATCCACTTAATGCCTTTAAATAGGTTGCCCTCAATTTGGGGTCATTGGTATACACGGCTTCATCACTTTGCCCTTCCGTATTAACTAACGCGCCCTTCTGCAGGTTTTGAATACACACCTCAATGGCCTTGTCCAATTGCCCCGATCCCGCATAGAATTCAGCCAGTTGAAGATTGTCTTCTACCAGGATACTGCCATTGACGGTTTTTCTGCGAACGGCCAGCATTTCCTTTAGTGCTTTCTCTGCCTCTCCATACCGGCCTTGTCGGGTATACAGATCCGTTTGTATGCGCAGGCCTGTGGCGATATAGTTCAGGTTCTCGAGTTTACGGCAAAGAGGAAGTGCTTTTTGAATATAGTATTCCACCGAATCGGGGCGCTGAAGGGAAACATAAGCATTGGCCGCATTGAGATATGAAGGGGCAAGTATTTCCGGAATGGTGCGTCCGCGACTGCTACCGATCTGAATAGCTCGCTGAATAAAGGCCAGGGCTTCCCGCGGTTGTGCTCGGGAAAGGGATACTGAGCCCACTGTGTTGTTTATAAGACCAATGGCCAGGGTATCCCTGAATTTTTCTGCCTCCGGCAAAATTTTGTACAGCATCTCAAGGGCATCCAGGTACCTCGACTTTGATCCTCTCAATAAGGCAATGGCCCTGCCTGTCTTGAAGTAAACATCTCTTAATTGAGGATCCTCTGGTTTTAATTCAGGCCAGATTCGCTCTATAAAATAAAGTCCGCTATCGGCCCAACCCCAACGCAGATACCAATTGGCATATCCCAATTCCGCCAGGTATTTATTTCGCTTATTGGAACTTTTTGCGGCCAGTTCATACATCTCCGGGGCATATTTATCCATGCTGTCCCGGTTCAGACTATGGTACTCTTCAAAAAGAGCCAGGTAAGCACTCAACTTCTCTTCAGGTGCATTGGCTTTCAGGACAAGTCCATGCAAACTGTCAATGATACGGGTTTGACTATTTGCAGACTGATAAATAAAAAATAGCAGAATAATGATCCCGAGGCGCATGGGGATTTTTTTTCTAAATGTAGAGAATTATTGGGGGTTTGAGGACAGATGACGGATGACGGATGACAGATGACGGAGGGTGGATGTTGGATGTTGGATGACAGATGATGGATGACAGATGACCGATGACAGATGACGGATGACGGATGTTGGATGTTGGAAGGGAGGCGGAGGGCGGGGTGTGGCTGTGCGAGACCTCTGGTCTCGCA
>JANRLV010000028.1:0-12627 GCA_033762195.1 Chitinophagaceae bacterium
CGCAGAGCAAGTAGATTGCTCTTAGCCTTGCGCACGGCTCTGCGCCTGGGTGGTACCATCCCTCCGCGTACCTCCGCGTCCTCTTGTTCTCTGCGGTGAATATTACTTTTGAATTTTAACCTTTGTTCCAACCGGCAAATACGCATACACTTCCTCCACGTCTTTATTTTTCATTGAAATACATCCCAGTGTCCAGTTATTATACCGGTCGATCTGGTAGTCTTCATTTGGCCAGGTGCCATGAATGCCGATGCCTCCACCGATGGTGGCCCGTTTGGGGATCTCTCCTTTTTCTTTTCTCTTTTTGAATTTTTCCCAGCTTTCTTTGGTAGGATAATCGATGGACAGAAATCGATACCATTTATCATGAACCCGTTTAGCCGTAATGGTGAAGCTTCCTTCGGGGGTATTCCGGTCGCCTTCCATTTTTTTATCCGCCAGGCTGCTGTTGCCAAAAACAACGGGGTAGGTAGCATACCAGCCATCGTCGTCGTACACCGATAATTCATAGTCCGATTTATCGATCACCAGGTGCACAGTGCCACGGGGAAGGTTGTCCTTCTTCAGGCTCACCTTGGTGGCGCTTCGCTCTACCGATGTAGGGAGGGCAATTGTTGCCGGAATAAATGCGGTTGTGCCCGTCGTTGCCACCGCCAGTAACAGGGTCTTCATGGTAATACTCCTTTTGGTCCAGATATTCGACAAACGACGTGCCAGAGGGGATTATTTTTATCAATTTTGGCTTTAACTAAATTTTCAGAAGAGATGGGTTCTCACAGAAAGCACAGAAGGCACGGAAGTATATTTACCGTGCCTTCTGTGCTTTCTGTGTGAATATCCTTAGAAATGACTCAACCTGAACCCGACATTATACGGTGTCATATCCAACCCCTTGTCCCACATATTATCCATGGCGTAGCTGCCATAAAGTTTGATAGGGCCAAGAGAGAGTTCACCAATATAGGAGAGTTTCCAACGTTTGAGGTCAAAATCATTGTTCACTTTGTCTTTGTCGCCGTCTTCTTTTATTTTGAAGCGGGCTGAGTAGAGATAGCCTGCGCTAACCCCGGCGCTGATACCAAATCCTTTTTTACGCTTGGGGGTGAAATTGAAGTTCACCATCATGGGTACGGTCAGGTAGTCAGCGGCCAGTTTAGCCTTTTTGGCTTCGCTGGTAGATAGCGCGAAGAGGGTAGGGTTTTTGGTCATGCGCATACGGGTATCATCAAAATGGTAATTGTTTAATTCCAATCCCATTCCGTACTTCAGGTTCACCACGTGTTTGATCACATTCAGTCGTTGCATAAAGAACCATACGTTCACACTCCGCGATTTACCTGCGCTGAGTTTGAAGTTATCTTCATTCAATCCGGGAGCTACGGTTTGTGCCGCGGCCGAACCATAATTTGTATTGTCGGTATAGTTGGAGAAACCGATATCAAAGATCCACCAGTTGGTTGCGATATTAGCCGGTTTTTCCCGGTTACGACGGGGGATGCGGTAAGTGCGGGAGCTGTCACCTATTTCGGTGGGGCCACCTTTTTTGCGAATGATGATCATGCCACCGATCCGGATGGTATCGGATTCATCTTTTTTGGTCGAATCAGTCTGCGCAGATCCGAGCAGGGTCATACATACAGCCAGGCAAAGTAAAATTGTCCGTTTCATGGTATTCAGTTTGAAAAATTAGTTGGGTCATTTTTTATTTCAGGCTCACCGCGAAACTGCCTATCAGCAATTTGTTATCATCGGTCGTCGCCTTGATGTTGGTTGTTTTTTCAAAGAGCCGGGTGACTTTCCGGAGTAGCCCGCGGGATCTTTTATTACCATCATCTGTTATGTTATACGAAGTAAAGGAAGGATTTGTTACAATGCCGTTGTTAACGGTAAGTGAAGGGTCGAGTGAATTGTTTTTGCTCTCAATGAGATCCGCTTTGTCGATCTGGCGGTCGGGCGTCAGACTTGTTTTCACCGGGTCAACGGAAGCATAAAGGGTTTGGTTAGCCGGTTCATTTCCTTGCACAGACTGGTTACGTGGCGTAGGCAGGTTGTTGCGGTTGCCATTATTCACCAGATAAACCGGGGCCTGTGTATCTGCTTTTCCATTATTGATCTCTTTCTTCTTGTCTTTATTGACAGTGGCAGGTGTTTTTACCAATGTCTCACTAGTTGACGCAGTATTGTCTTTATCTTCTTTGGCCAATATCGGGTTCACAACAGGTTGTTCAACATTATTGGAAGGAGTGGATGCCGGTGTTTTGATCTCTGTGCCTGCCATTGGATTTTCTACTTCACCGCCGGTATTGCGCATAAGGAGTAAGGCACTGGTGCTAACAGCCAGTAACAGTACTGCGGCCACGGCCATTCTTTTCCAGGTAAACCAGATCACGCGGGCTGGTTCTTTTTCTTCTTTATATAATGAGGCTTTATCGGGGAACTGAATTGAGTTATCGGTTGTCAGGATGGTTTGCCGATAGGCCGCCAGTTCATTTTGCAATACCGTGTCAGTGGCCAGCTTATTCTCAAAGGCTATTTTTTCTGCGGGACTTAATTCCTGATCAATATAGCGCAGTAATTTTTCTTCCCATTCAGCGGAGAGAACGGGGTTGGATTGGCGATAGAGTAATTCCTTGTGTTCAAATTGAATGGATTCATCGGGGATAAGACGGGCACTGTTCAACAGTTGTAATTCTTCCTCCAGATCGGGATGGGCTTGTACAAAAGCCTCTACCGCTCTTTGTTCTTCGGCACTCAGTTCCTTATCCACATACATCAGGAAGAACGATTCGTAATTATTTCGGTTGATGTTCATGATACGCCGCTTTTCTGTTAAATAACATTTTCAGGACTCCCCAGATAAGATCTTAGTTGCGTGCGGGCCCGGTGAAGATAGACTTTAACCTGGCTTTCACTCAATCCCGTGATCTGACCGATTTCTTCATAACTATACCCTTCGTAATCTTTTAGCAGGACCAGTGACCGTTGTGTTTCACTCAAGCGGTTCAGGGCTTCGTGAAGTACCTTGCTCACCTGGATTCCCGGGGCCTGGGCCACGCGGGTATTTTCGCCAAACTCTTCTTTTAACTGAACCCGCTTTCCTTTGCGGATATGATCGATCATCTGGCGGTATGCCACGGTAAAAAGATAAGACTTGCTTTTTACCGGATCGATCTCCTCGCGGTGGATCCACATCTTTTCAAAAGTGGATTGCACCACATCACGTGCGTCCTCTTCATGCCGAAGGTTCTTCAGGATGAAGCGGTACACGTTATCCGCGTAGCTGGTTACACATTCATTGTATTCCCGTTCCGTCATAAACAGTGGTCGTTGCTAAATTACGTTAGGACTTATGACTTTTCAGCCATTAGTATTACGTTCCGCAAACAAAAAAGTTACAATCGAGGGTAAAAAATAACACCTTGATTTTTAAGGCATTACATTGATCGAAGACATGAATTGGCGGGGCAGGCTCTCCCAGATCATTTCGCCGGTACCACGGCTCCCTTCCTCCTCCAAACAGCAATCGGCGGGCTGCGAAGCCGGAGATGCGTTGTCAATGCCAGTAGCGGCAAATGACAGGAATACCAGGGCGGCTACGACCACAAAGCCGATCAGGCTGATTTTCAAGTAATTCTTGCGACTCATAGCCGGTTGATTTCTATATTGGACGTGGGTAGTGGGGGATTTGTTACCCGACGCGGGGGATTTTTGGGGGTTGGATGATGGATGTTGGATGTTGGATGTTGGATGATGGATGTTGGATGATGGATGTTGGATGACGGATGACGGATGACGGAGGACAGCAAGCCTCCGCTCTTCGACTACCATCCAACATCCAACATCCAACATCCAACATCCGTCATCCGTCATCTACCCACCAACATCCAACATCCAACATCCATCCTCCAACATCCGTCATCCGTCATCTGTCCTCCGTCATCTACCCACCAACATCCCTTAACTTCGCCCAAACAAACGCCAGTTTATGAACGAAAATTTTGCCCAACGCATTGCAAAAGAAGTGAATGAGATACGTGAAGCAGGATTGTTTAAAACAGAAAGGATCATTACCAGTCCTCAGGATGCTGAGATCGAAGTAGGGGGCAAAAAAGTATTGAATTTTTGTGCCAATAATTACCTGGGACTATCCTCCCACCCCAAAGTAATTGAAGCCGCCCACAAGGCCATTGACCACCGGGGATACGGCATGAGCAGTGTACGCTTTATCTGCGGCACGCAGGATATCCATAAAGAACTGGAAAGAAAGATCTCTGCATTCCTCGGTACAGAAGATACCATCCTTTATGCAGCGGCCTTTGACGCGAATGGGGGAGTATTTGAACCTTTGTTCAATGAGGAGGACGCGATCATTTCCGATGCCCTCAATCATGCCTCTATCATTGATGGTGTGCGGCTTTGCAAAGCCCAGCGTTATCGGTATGAACATAACAATATGGATGACCTCGAAGCCAAGTTGAAAGAAGCAAAGGGTTGCCGCAGCCGGATCATTGTTACGGATGGTTCTTTTAGTATGGATGGCACCATTGCCCAATTGGACAAGATCGTGGAACTGGCGGAGAAATATGATGCGGTGATCATGATCGACGAGTGTCACTCCAGCGGGTTTTTGGGTAAGAATGGCCGGGGTACGCATGAATACCGGGGTGTGATGGGCAAGATCGATATCATCACCGGCACGCTGGGCAAAGCCCTGGGAGGCGCATCGGGTGGTTTTACCTCCGGTCGCAAAGAGATCATTGAAATGTTACGCCAAAAATCAAGACCTTACCTGTTTAGCAATACCCTGGCCCCCTCCATTGTAGGCGGGTCGATAGCGGTATTGGATATGCTTACGGAAACCACCGAATTACGCGATAAACTGGAATCAAATACCCGGTATTTCCGGGAGAAAATGACCGCCGCGGGATTTGACATCAAACCCGGTGATCACCCGATCGTCCCTATCATGTTATACGATGCGGTACTGGCGCAGACCTTTGCCGCCCGTCTGCTGGAAGAAGGGATCTATGTGATCGGGTTCTTTTTCCCGGTGGTGGCCAAAGGCCAGGCCCGGATACGGGTACAGCTCAGTGCAGCCCATAAACCGGAACACCTGGATAAAGCGATTGCGGCCTTTACCAAGATCGGGAAGGAGTTGAAAGTAATTGATTAATAGGAGGTTAAAATTTGTATCCAATTTATTATGAGATACAACATTCCGATATTATTTTCGTTTTCCTACTGATGACCCAACTCTACAGATCCTTCCTTTGAATTTACCGGATTAGTTCACCCAGAAAATTAGTTGATGAAAAAAGTTATTCTTGCCCTGGCGACAGGCGCTGTACTGTTGGTTATGTTCTCATCCTGCACTTCCATGCGGAAGGATTGCAACGGAGTTAAGCATTACAAGACCAAGAACGGAATCTATATTTAAGCGACTGATTTGTTGCTAAATTTGCTGAAAAAGTTCATGGGACGTTTCAGCCTGTTTGTATTTTCCATCCTTGCGCTCTATTCCTGCCGACCTAACAACGTAAAAGTTGATAGCTCTCTCCAACAATATTTTACCGACAACAATGTAAAAGGGTGTTTTGCCCTGTTTGACAATGGAACCGGAAAGATCACTATGTCTGACCGTGACCGGTATTTTGACAGTGCCTATTCCCCCGCCTCCACTTTCAAGATCGTGAATTCATTGATCGGCTTGCAGGAAGGCAAGATCAGCAGCGATACCATGACCATTCCCTGGGATGGAGTGGTACGTAACCGCCCTGAAATAAATAAGGACCTCACCATGATCGAGGCCTTCCGGGTTTCCTCCCTTCCCTATTATCAGGAAGTAGCCCGAAGAATCGGGGTAAAACGGATGCAATTCTGGTTGGATAGTATCGGTTATGGTCAGCGTTATGGCAAACCTGTTCTTACCGGACCCATTGATTCTTTCTGGTTGAATGGGGTAGTGAAAATGACCCCCGATGAACAATTGGGCATGGTGAAAAAACTCTACTTCAACGAGCTTCCTTTCTTTCATTTATATCAGGAGTCGGTAAAACGGGCAATGCTGTTTGAAGACAATACCAATTACCAATTAAGTTACAAAACCGGTTGGACCTTTTGGGATGAAAAAGAACAACGCCATATTGGTTGGATCACCGGTTGGATCGTGGAGAATAAACACCCGTATTTCTTTGTGCTAAATGTGGAATCTTCCAATAAAGACCTGGATATGCCAACGGTGCGAATGAAGATATTGAAGGATGTGTTGAAGAAACTTGGATTTTTGGAAGGGAAAATGTAGTTCTTTCACCGCGGAGAACAGGAGAACGCAGAGGTACGCAGAGAAAGTTATTAGCTATTAGCATTTAGCTATTAGCTCTTGGCGAATCATTTTGTCATAGCGGTAAAATTCTCTGCGAAACTCTGCGTTCTCCTGTTCTCCGCGGTAAAGAAAGAAAGAAAGAAAAAACTTTAGCATAATCCTTGCTATATACCCCACGTGAAGCTTCATTTCCAATACTTTCAGGGTCTCTGGCTGCTTGCCGCCATTGGGGTTTTTATCCTCCTTTATACCCTGTATATACAATGGAAAAAAAAGACAGCCCGTCAAATGGGCGACCCCGCCCTTATCCGGCAATTGACCGCCTCCCACTCTCCATTTCGGCAACACCTTAAATTTATCCTGTTGGTTCTGGCCTTTGCCGGAGGTGTACTCGCCCTGATGAACCTGCGCAAACCCGGCGGGGATGCAGGCGGCGAAAGAAAGGGAATTGATGTGGTGATCGCACTGGATGTAAGCAAGAGCATGTGGGCGCAAGACCTTGTACCCAACCGGCTTGAGGCTGCCAAACAAATGGTGCATGGCCTGATCGACAAAATGCCGGAGAACAGGATCGGACTGGTACTATTTGCCGGCAAGGCGTATTTACAAATGCCGCTTACTTCCGATCATGCTGCGGCAAAAATGTTTGTCACTACCGCCGATCCAAACAATATACCCCAACCGGGAACAGTGATCAGCGAAGCGATGCAAACTGCCGCCCTGGCTTTTAATAATAAAGAACGAAAATTCAAATCGGTGGTATTGGTATCCGATGGAGAGGATCATGATCCGGGTGCGGAACAAACCGCCCGTGAAATGGCCGAGCAAGGGATCATGATCAATACCGTGGGAATAGGAACTGAAACAGGTTCTGTGATCATAGAGCCGGCAACCGGCCAGCCCAAACCGGATGCCATGGGGCAAACCATCACCAGCAAGCTAAATGAAACAGCATTGCGTACGATTGCCTCCACAACGCATGGGGCGTATGTAAAAATGGATGATCCTGCCAAAACAGTGGATGCCTTGGCAGATCAACTCAGCCGCGTAAAGAAAGAAGACCTGAGTGATATTTCTTTGATCAATTTCACGAGTTATTATCTCTGGTTTGGCATTCCTATGTTCCTGCTCCTGCTGATCGAATTATTGGTAGGGGAGAGAAGACGGGTACCAAAACTCGCTATCACCCTGTTTTTCCTGTTTCCTCAATCCCTGCTGGCGCAAACCGACCTGAATAAAGGAAACGAGTATTACCACCGGGCACAGTACAAAGAAGCAGAAGCCATTTACCGAAATACCTGGATCGCCGCTCCGCAACATGAGAAAGCAAGATATAACCACGCCCTTGCACAGTACCGGTTGGAACAAAAGGATTCAGCTTTATCCTCTTTTGAAAAGACAATCGCCCTTTCTGCTGACCCCACCATCCGGTCTTATGCCTTTTATAATAGTGGCGTGATCCATACTGCTCAATTTAAGCTGGAAGCCAGCATCGAATCCTATAAAGCAGCGCTTCGCATCAATCCTTCGGATACGCTGGCCAGGGAAAACCTGCAAAAGGCCCTGTTGGAAAAAAAGCGGAGGGATGCCAGGAAAAAGGAGGACAAAAAACCACCCCGGAAGGATCCTCCCCCAAAAACACCGCCTCCCCCGAAAATGAACCCCAAGCAGGCGCAACAACAATTAAAGAATCTGCAGCAAAAGGAGCAAAAGACCCAACAACGCCTCCAGAAGAAACCGCAACAAGGGGGTGGGTATGAACGAAAAGATTGGTAAACTTCAACCCGCTTTCTTTGTTAGTTTTGTACCGATTAAACAAAGCGGTATTCCATCATGCAATTTTATGCTGAATCCCTAACGAAGTATGGGCGTTTGAAAACGAGGGAAGTACGAATCGGGGACCTGTTGCTGGGCAACGGGCATCCGATCAGGGTGCAGACCATGACCACTACCGATACGATGGATACCCTGGCCACCGTGGAGCAATCCATTCGCTGTATTGAAGCCGGTGCCGAACTGGTACGGATCACCGCTCCATCCAAAAAAGAAGCCGAGAACCTGCAGATCATCAAGGATGAACTTCGAAAAAGAGGGTATACCACCCCGCTTGTAGCGGATATCCATTTTACCCCCAATGCCGCCGAGATCGCTGCACGGATCGTGGAGAAAGTACGGGTGAACCCCGGAAACTATGTCGATAAAAAGAAATTTGAACAAATAGACTATACCGATGCGGAATATGCAGAAGAGATCGAGCGTATTCGCGAGCGGTTTACTCCGTTGGTCAGGATCTGTAAGGAACATGGCACGGCCATGCGTATCGGTACCAATCATGGATCCCTGAGTGACCGGATCATGAGCCGGTATGGAGATACCCCGATAGGAATGGTGGAAAGCGCGATGGAATTTCTGCGTATCGCCCGGGCGGAAGATTATCACCAGATCATTCTCAGCATGAAGTCGAGCAACCCACAGGTGATGGTACAAGCCTACCGTCTCCTGATCCGGACCATGTTTGATGAATTTGGGGAATGTTACCCGCTGCACCTGGGTGTAACCGAAGCGGGTGACGGAGAAGATGGTCGTATCAAATCGGCTATCGGAATCGGCACCCTGCTTGAAGAAGGGATCGGAGATACCATTCGGGTATCCCTGACCGAAGATCCCGAATTTGAAATTCCTGTTTGTAAGGACCTGGTCAGCCGCTACACCCAACAAGGGCAGGATATTCCTGACCATGTACCTGCCATTGACAAGTTGCCCTATGATCCCTTTAGTTATAAACGCAGGGAGACATTTGCCATAAAAAATATTGGCGGAAATCAGGTGCCGGTCGTTGTGGGCGGACTGTTCCAGGTAGAGCAGATAAAACCATCTCACCTGGAAAGTATCGGATACAAGTATGATTCCGCTACCGACAAATGGAGCATCAGTGATGCGGCAGCCGATTTTATTTTTACCGGGAACCAACCGCTTTCCTTCGAACTACCGGGCACGTTATCGGTGATCACGTATCCGGCTACCTGGGAAGATATGTCCGGACATTCCGCTTACTATCCCATCTTTGATGCCGCAGGATATGTGCAGGCCGAAAAGAAACACCCGGTCCTGAATTTTGTGATGGTGGATTGTTTCAATGATGATACCCCGCTGAATGATTTCACCTATCTCGACGAATTAGCGAATGATCCCACTGTGGTCATCTGCCTGAGCAGTACCAACCGGAATGCCATGCAGTCGGTACGCCGGATGATCATGGAATTGATGACACGCGGTATCCGCAACCCGGTGGTATTGATCACCGACAGCAATGGGCAATCACCCGATGAACACCTGATCCATTTTGCCACCGAAACAGGGGCCCTTTTTCTGGAAGGCATGGGCGACGGTATCTGTCTGGGCTATGGCAGCAAGGCCTCCCAACAAAGTGTACAGGCCAGGGGGCGCACTTATTTACCGGTAAAGGATATTTCGCAGTTCACGAATAATACCGCTTTTAGCATTTTACAGGCTACGCGGACAAGGATATCAAAGACAGAGTACATCAGTTGTCCCAGTTGTGGACGTACCTTGTTTGATCTTCAGGAAACAACGGCCCGTATCCGTTCGGTCACCCATCACCTGAAGGGCGTGAAGATCGCCATCATGGGTTGTATCGTGAATGGCCCTGGTGAAATGGCGGATGCCGATTTTGGTTATGTAGGAAGCGGACCGGGAAAGATCACACTTTACAAAGGAAAGGAGATTGTGAAGCGGAATGTAGACAGCGAGGTAGCGGTGGATGAACTGATCGGGCTGTTGAAAGAGCATAATGCATGGACTGAACCAAACCCTTTATTATGAAACGCATTGCCTGGTTCTACCTATTCTTTCTGATCTTTCTGATCGATCTTATTGCTGTGGCAATGGAGCAGCCGGTGATCCGGTATGGGACCAAGCCGCTGCTGATGGTAATTCTTTTCCTGACCTTATGGAGTGAAACAAAGGGTATTAAAAACACCTTGCGCAGGAGGTTATCGGTAGCCTTGTTCTTTTCCTGGCTAGGCGATATCTTTTTGATGTTTGAATCCCGGGACGCGCTCTTTTTTATTCTGGGGCTGTCTTCGTTTTTACTCGCTCATATTGCTTATATCGGTTTATTCTTCAACATAGCCCGCCGGGAAGAGATTGCCGATAACCGATGGCTACTTATCCCTGTGCTTGGCTATTATGTGGTGATGATGCGGATTCTTACACCACACTTGGGAGAGTTGGTCTGGCCGGTCCGGATCTATGGGGCGGTGATCAGCGCCATGCTATTGCAATGCCTTCCGCTTATCAGATATAAGAACAAGAAACTTGCATTTCAGTTTGTAGGCGGGGCGCTCTTGTTTGTTCTTTCCGATTCATTGCTTGCTCTCAATAAATTTTATTCTTCCTTTCCTTTTGCGGGACTGGCTGTTTTGTTTACCTATGGAATGGCACAGTACTTCCTGGTGAATGCCACCATAGGGTATATCCATCAAAAAACGTTTGTACGACATGCAGAAAACTGATTTTCTGGTCATTGGTTCAGGTATTGCGGGTTTGACCTATGCGTTGAAGATGGCGGGTCATTATCCTGATCGGCAGGTGTTGGTATTGACCAAAGCCGCCGCTGATGAAACCAATACGAAATATGCCCAGGGTGGTATTGCTGTGGTCAATGATCCTGAGCAGGACAGTTTTGATAAGCATATTGAAGATACCCTCGTCGCTGGTGACGGGTTATGTAATGAGAAAGTGGTAGAGCTCGTGGTGAAGGAAGGCCCGAGCCGCGTGCAGGAATTGATTGACTGGGGCGCGCGTTTTGACCGCGAAGAGGATGGGGATTATAAATTGGGAAAAGAAGGCGGGCATTCCGAACACCGCATCTTACACCATAAAGACATTACCGGATGGGAAATGGAACGTGCCTTGCTCGAAGCAGTAAGCCGTCAACCCAATATCAAGATCATCAAGCATTGTTTTGTCATTGACCTTATTACCCAGCACCACCTGGGTTATCTCGTTACCAAGTCCACCCCTGATATTGAATGTTATGGAGTCTATGTACTCAATCTGGAAACAAACAAGATCGAAAAGATATTAGCCCGGGTAACCTTACTGGCTACCGGAGGTAGCGGGCAGGTGTACAGAACCACCACCAATCCGGGTATTGCCACAGGGGATGGTGTTTCCATGGCCTACCGCGCCAAAGCACGGATCGAGAACATGGAGTTCATTCAGTTTCACCCAACGGCTTTATTTGAACCGGGTGTAAAAGGCCAGGCCTTTTTGATCACGGAAGCGGTGCGTGGTGATGGAGGCATACTCCGTAATAAAAAGGGCGAAGCCTTTATGGCGCAATATGATGAGCGAAAAGATCTCGCACCCCGGGATATCGTTGCCAGAGCGATAGATAATGAAATGAAAAAAGGCGGTACCGAACATGTGTATCTCGATTGCCGGCATATGGGGAAAGAAGAGTTTATTGAGCATTTCCCCAATATCTATGAGAAATGCTTGTCCATCGGCATTGATATTACCCGGGATATGATACCCGTAGCACCGGCTGCGCATTATATGTGTGGTGGTATTAAAACTGATGAATGGGGAAGGAGTTCGGTGCGTAACCTCTATGCCTGTGGTGAATGTTCAAGCACGGGTTTGCATGGGGCCAACCGGTTAGCAAGTAATTCCCTGTTAGAAGCCATGGTCTTTGCCCACCGTTGTTATTTGGATGCTTCGCAAAAAGTGGATAGCGTGGCCTTTCAGGACGATATACCCGACTGGAGTGCCCGGGGTACCTCCGAACCAAGGGAAATGATCCTGATCACCCAAAGCCTGAAAGAGCTTCAATTGCTCATGAGTGATTATGTGGGTATCGTACGCAATGATGTGCGTTTGCAAAGAGCCAGCCGCCGCCTCGACCTGCTTTGGGAAGAGACAGAGGAACTTTACCGGACCTCCATCGTTTCACCTCAACTGCTTGAATTGCGAAATATGATCACAGTGGGCTATCTCATTGTAAAAGGCGCCGGTTTCAGAAAAGAAAGCCGCGGGCTGCATTACAATACGGATTATCCGGGCAAGAGCGGGTTGGTGCAGAATATTGTCTTGTAGAATAGTGAGGAGGGAGAGGCGTGGGGGGGGGGGGGGGGGGGGGGGGGGGGGGTGGGGGGGGGGGGGGGGGGGGGGGGGGGGGGGGGGGGGGGGGGGGTGGGGGGGTGGGTTTGGGGGGGTGGGGTTTTTGTGGGGTGGGCGGTGTTGGTTGTGGGGGGTTGGGTGGTGGGGGCCCCCCCCCC
>JANRLV010000029.1:0-4915 GCA_033762195.1 Chitinophagaceae bacterium
CTTCCGGAAGAAATACATTCCCCGTGATCAGATAGGAGCGATTGGCCCCAAAAAATACATCGGCCTGACGGGTATCAGCGATAAACGGATTCTTTTCCAGTCCGGTGAATTTATTTACAGACAGAAATAGATAATCACCTGTACCATTAAGGGTTTCCGTAAATTGGATATGTTGTACCAGCGGTAATGAATCTGATTCCTTATTATCAAAGGTCACACTGTCAATTTGCATATTGGGATCATCTCCATTTAGAAACCGATCCCTGAATTCCTTTTCCCCTTTTCTGACCAATTCGATCTTGCGCAACCGGGAATAATCTATACTGGTGATATCTTCCTTAACCTTGACCTTCCCATCGGCTTCCACATGTCCATTAAGGACAAAAACTTCTTTATAGGTTTCGGTAGGGTCCCAAAGGGTTACCCATCCCCATTCACCGGTATCAATTTTTTCTATCACTAATCCCTCGGTCATCAATACATCCCGGGGGATGAGATGGGTAGGGGTTTCCTTTTCAGAACCATCCAATACATAAACCTTGTCTCCAATGGTCACATGGGCTAAAACTTTATTGAACTGGTTGAAACCCGGATAGTCATACGTTCCCGCATCAGTAGCATTCACCAGGCCATTGTCATGGGTACTCACCAATACGGGTTTAGCATCCAGACCGGCATTGCGAAGTAAATTCACGAGGATAAGATTGATCTCCCCAACTGTTCCCTTTTTGTCCTTCCAGGCCGCTTTCACGCCATCCAGGGCCCAGATGCCATAGTACTCATTCCAGGCCATATTCTTCCGTACATAGGCATGAATGGTTTTCATTCGGTTGTAATCATCTTTTACCTGGGCCAATTCCTGATCCAGATCAGTGGTACGGGGAATATCCCTTTTCAATTGTATCCCAAAATCCTCATCTTCCATCAGAAAGCGGATCACCTGCAACCAATTCATATTTCTGTTTTTCCACAATCCACTGGCTTCTTTATAAGCAGACAAGGTGGTTTCCAACCGGTCCATATAGGCCTCCTCATTGATCACACTACTTTCGTTGCGAAAACCGGGAATGTCTTTCATCAGATAGGACTGGGCCACCCGGGTCCCTTTACTTTCTTCCTTGTGTTCATACTTTCTGGAGCAAAAAGGGGTATTGCGCATCTGGATATAATCAGGAAAGTCCAACACATAGCGGCTCACCTTCACCGGTATACTATGTTGAAAATACCAGTTGATCAATCCAATCCCATTGTGTTTGTATTTGTATTCAATAATGCTGCCCACTTTCACTTCAGGAAACGTGAAGACCTTTTCAGCAACCCGCTTACTGATGTTTTTATCAAATATCTGTTTCTTATCTACCTTGGCTATAACGACCTTCCCGGATGGATCCAGGTTATAGGTCTGGGCTACGATATCACGGATACTCTGGTCCTTATCACTGTTATTATAACGTAAATGAATATCAGCCCGATCAAGTCCCTCTTTTTTAAGAATCTTGATCCGGACACGCTTTTCCAATACGATCCCAATCCCGTCAATATAGGCGAGCTCGCCATCCTCCACGAGGATCATGGCTTCTGCATCAGGATCAAAGGAACATTGGGTCAGTTCCAGATCAGACTTGTCAACAGTACCGAAGGGGGGAATCTCTGTATCTTTGACCTTCTGGGCATGGAGGTGAATGGCCAGGAAAGCCAGGAGAAGAAAAAGAAGGCTTTTTCTCATTTGGTAAGATTTAATGATTTAGAAAATGAAAATAATGAATTTTTTAAAATCCCTGCAAGTTTACAAATTGATAATACTCTTAATCCTGATCTTAGTCAATACGGGTTGCGGATCGTCCAGAAAAACTGTAGCCAGCCCTGAAAACTCTCCCCTTGAAAAGACCCTGCTATGGCGGATTACCGGGAACGGGATGACACAGCCCTCCTATCTTTTTGGAACCATCCATGTGCTATGCAAGGAAGATGCGCTTTTAAGCGATAGCCTCCGGTCGGCTATCCGAAGGAGTCAGGGTATTTATTTTGAAGTAGATATGGATAACCTGGTGGAAATGATGGGGGCCATGACCGGAATGAAAATGAAGAATGACACAACACTTGCAGACCTGTTGGACAAGGAAAAATATCAAAAAGTAAAGGCCTATTTTACCGAAAAGGGTGGATTATTGCCATTCTCCATGCTGGAGCAATACAAACCATTCCTGGCCGCGTCTACGCTGATGCAGGATAACCTTCCATGTGACCAAAACATCGCGATGGAGCAGGTGATCATGAATGAGGCGAAGAAAAATAAGAAAAAGATCAATGGATTGGAGACATTGGCCTACCAAATGAGCATCTTTGATTCCATTCCCTATAAGCAACAAGCTGACTTGCTGGTCAGGTATATTGATGCAGATACAGCCTCTGTAAATACCGCGCTCGAAGATTACAAGACCATGGTGAATGCCTACAAATCACAGGACCTGGAAAAACTCGAAGCATTGATCAATCAGGAAGACATGGGTGTGGCCAATTTTGAAGACCTGCTGTTGAATAACCGAAACCGCAACTGGGTGGTCAAACTAAAAACGTTGTTACGGGATAAGACATTAGTGATTGCAGTAGGAGCGGGGCATCTGCCTGGAAAAAACGGATTGATCCAGTTACTTCGGGAGGCGGGTTATTCGATCGAGCCCGTAAACAATCGGGTAGCGTATAATGTAGTTCCCGTACAGGAAATATAAAACCCGTCCGACTTTGGCGGACGGGTTCTACTATTCGTTGAAAAAGGAATCAGATCCGCTCCAGAACAGAGAAGAAAAAGTCACCTTCTATTTTAGCGTTCTCATCGCTGTCACTACCGTGAACAGCATTTTCGCCGATGGAACTGGCAAATTTCTTACGAATGGTTCCTTCAGCGGCTTTGGCCGGATCGGTAGCGCCGATCAGGGTCCTGAAATCGGCAACAGCATTCTCCTTCTCCAGGATCGCTGCAATAATGGGTCCGCTGCTCATAAAATCAACCAACTCCCCATAAAAAGGACGCTCTTTGTGTACCGCATAAAACTCACCCGCTTTTTCTGCGCTCAGTTTGGTTTGTTTCAGGGCAATGACTTTAAAACCCGCTTGGATCATCATGTCCAGGATCGCCCCGGCATAACCTCTTTTCATGGCATCGGGCTTGATCATGGTAAGTGTACGATTACTCATATTGTGTGTGTTTTGCGCCGCAAAGATAGAATCTCCGACGATAATTCCTAAATTAAAGCTACTTTTGCCACCGTTTTATGAAACCCCTTGCTGATCTTTTTCCGGAATTACACATCCCCCGAAAGGTGGGCATCACCATGCATCAAAAACCTGATGCGGATGCGATGGGTTCCGCCATGGCCCTTTCCGCCTTTCTCCAGTTGCTGGGGCACCAGGTAAAGGTCATTTCGCCAACCAATTGGGCGGGCTGGCTGAACTGGATGCCCGGATGTAAGGAAGTGATTGATTTTGACCGTCACCGTGCCGCTGCTGAAGAAGCCCTGAAGGGGATCGACTGGCTGTTCTGTCTCGATTTTAACCACCTCGACCGGACCAAAAATCTTGCGCCTGTATTAGCTGCCCTGGATTGTACCAAGATACTGATCGATCACCACCGTGAACCCGACGAGGCAGCATTTCAATACGGGGTCAGCGATACCTCCAAATCTTCTACCTGTGAGATGATCTATGACCTGATCGTTTCCTCGGGGAACGCGGATAAGATCAATAACTCGATTGCCGATTGTATTTACGCCGGGGTTATCGCGGATACAGGATCGTTCCGGTTTTCTTCTACCCACGCCGGGGTGCATCGCCTGGTAGCCGATCTGAAGGAACGCGGATTGGAACACATGCATGTGCATGACCAGCTTTTTGATAATTATCTGGAGAACCGTCTTCGCTTTATCGGTCATGTGCTCCTGCACCGTATGGAAGTGATGTATGAATATAACACCGTCCTCCTGACCGTGCCTAAATCTGATCTGCTCCGGTTCCATATTAAGACGGGCGACACGGAAGGGTTGGTCAATTTCCCGCAAACCATCCAGGGCATTAAAATGGTGGCCATTGTGATCGACCGTGACGAGGAAAGAAAATGGAGCTTCCGCAGCAAAGGGGAATTTGACTGTAATACCTTTGCCCGTAAATATTTTGAAGGCGGTGGTCACTTCAACGCCTCCGGTGGCAGAAGCTCCAAGAGCATTGAGCAAACGGTTGCTGATTTCAAACAAGCCCTCAAAGAAAACAAACACTTACTCGAATAACACTCTGACTCAATAGTAAAAACAAAACCATGCAAAAAAAGCCCCTGCTCTTATTACTCCCTTTCCTGATATTGGCCGTTACAGCCTGTAACCAGGGATCCTTTAAAAAAACCAAAAGCGGACTGGTTTACCAACTGTTTGCCAAAGGTGACCCCAAGGATTCTTTGCTGAAAACAGGTTGGGCCGTTAAGTTTGATTATGTACGCAAATTCAATGATTCTGTATTGTATGACAGCCACGGCAAAATGCCCGGTTTCGCGCGGGTAGAGGTTTCGCCCAACACGCAGTACAGCATTCTCGAGCTCCTTCCTTTGATGCGAAAAGGGGATAGCGCTGTTGCGATCGAAATGGTGGATTCGCTCATCAAAAGAGGCGCACAGATCAATATGAATGTAAAAAAAGGTGACCGCTTTGTAACCACCTTCCGTATCATTGAAGTTTACACCGTTGATTCGCTTGCCCAGGCAGAATACACCCGCGAAATGAAAAAGGACATGCCTCGTCGTTTAAAGGAACAAATGACCCAGGTAGCTGAAACACGGAAGAAGAACCTGGAAGAAATGCAGAAATCAGGTGAAACGGCCCGTGGTATCCAAACTGTGGAAGATTATCTGAAAAAGAAAAATATTACCAAT
>JANRLV010000030.1:0-9421 GCA_033762195.1 Chitinophagaceae bacterium
TCGGCCTCGATCTCCCTGGGCGGAGTACTCCCCTGACTCGACACTACATGGTTATAATAATGGTGCCCCATTTCATGGGCCAGAATACTGATGGAAGCCCATTTTGTGGCCGCATATTCGTCAATATCTTCCAGAAAATTATTGTCATACACGATCCACCGCACACCTTGAATGATGGTGGCATAGGCATTCTGAATACCATTGGATTCTCTTACGCTAAAATTCTCCTTCCATTTGATGGTATCCAGCATGTTTCGAATGATATCCCTGGCTTCATAAACTGAGGCAAACCGTGTTTTTAACAAGGACCGGGGAGGCACCTTAAACCCACATCCATTAACCTTTTGCGAAGACGCGGAAAAATGAAGGGCAAGGAAAAAAAGAAAAAAGAATGGAAGAAGGAATTTTCTCATATCAGTTATTTGTTTAATAAAAATACGGAAGGATTTCCATAAAAAAAGTCCTCCCCTTTCGGGGAGGACCATCACATGAGGGGGCTGTTTATGCTTTAGGGTAAGGTGATCACTTTCTGATCAAGATCATTGTTCCACAACAGGAGCGCTTTATCATCGCAATCGCCGTTGTTGGGGAAACCATAATCCAGTTTAAATACACGGTCATTAATACGGATCTTGAGAGTGCCTTCAGAGATCCAGGGGCAATTGATCTTTTTGATCAGCGGATCGATCGTGGTCAATACAACCTCACGGCCATTATTGTAAAGAGTCTTCGAGCGGCCTTCGATCTTGTACACATCATCCCGGATACTGCGGGTATCCATACCTGACACCTGAGTGACTACGCGGGTACCTTCAAATTTGAAACCACGTCCGTTTGGTAAGGTAAAGGCTCCATTTTCAACCGTGATACTGTATTTATGCACCCCATTTTCTTTTTGATTTTTGTAGGTGATGGTGCCTTCCAGGTGAGCACGGTTGAGATAAAAATCACGGAAGGTCAATGATACCACAGCGCCTGCCTGACGAATCGGTGCTGAAAAATTCAACACCAGCGCACCCCGGCGAAACTTTCCATCAAGGCCCAGGCAACCATCGCCGAAATCAATCACAACAGTTTTGGGATAGGTGGAATCATCGGGTGTAACGGTAATCTCTGCACACTGTCCGATACGAAGACGGAGTTCAGCAAATAACCAAAGACGGCCATTGGAATTTCCTTCGCGCGCATTGGTTTCTTCATCGGCGGCGGACAAAGCGAGATCATTAACATCATCAAAACTGGCTTCGGCTGCCATGCCTTCATCAGAATAGGTCACCGCTTCTTCTGCGGTCAGGTTATCTGAAGTGTTGGCACTATTCTCCTTCTGGCAGGAGTATAAAAAAACAAGGAGTAAAGCGGAGAGCAACAACGTGCTCATTTTCTTCATGGCTAAAAATTTCATGGCTATACGTTTTAAAGGGTTCAGAAATGGAGTACGTATTTTAAGAAGGGGTTGCATGAAAAAAGTTTAATACCCCGTTAAAAAAAACTACTTTTCCATACGTATGAAAATCATCTGGCCATATTTGACAGACTACAAAAGGCATCTGAATAAGAGGCTCTTAGCCCTGTGTATATGCTTTATTGCCCTGCTTATTTTTTTGAATTATAAATATGGGCTGGAAACGTGGCTGACCAATTTACCGGGCCTTCCGGGAGCTGGTGTTACTGGCCGGATACTCTTATTTAGTTTATCATTTGGTCTCCCTTATCTCCTCAGTTCATGGTTTAATGATGCCTCCTATTGGAAACAACCAAAATTCCTGCTGCTATTTTTTACGGCCGTGATCCTTTTCTCGTTGAAATCAGGATTTGGTCCACCGGCGTCCTGGTTCTTACCGGGAAATAAGAATGATTATTGGGATTACATTCTTTACTGGCCCTCCCGCTTATTGCTGATACTTGGTGTGTTATTTTTATTTTATAAAAAAACGGATCCCTCTTTTTTCGGACTCACCTGGCATTCTACCCCACTCAGGCCCTATTTGTACATGTTGATTCTAATGATCCCGTTGGTGGTTTTTGCCTCCACCCAGGCCGATTTTCTGGCCATGTATCCAAAATTAAAAGTGGTACTCCCCTATTTGGAAGGGTCCCAAAATTCGGGCTGGAAAAAGTTCCTCTTTGAATTGGCTTATGGAAGTGATTTCATTGGGATCGAAGTATTCTTTCGTGGCTTTCTGATCTTTTCATTTGCCCGGTTTGCCGGTCGCGATGCGATTTTGCCAATGGCCTGTTTTTATTGCACCATTCATTTTGGGAAGCCCCTGTTTGAATGTATCAGTTCTTTTGGAGGCGGATTGCTTTTGGGAATAGTGAGTTATCATTCCCGGTCGGTGATCGGAGGATTGATCGTCCACCTTGGTATTGCCTGGATGATGGAGGGGGGAGGCTATTTAGGAAACCTGTTAAAATAAGAATGGCCCCGCTTTTGACGGGGCCATTGTGTTGGTTGATACTTACTTCCTATTGTTTCACCACCTGGTGAACGGTTCCATCGGCAAATTGCAGGTAGTACACTCCTCTGATCAGATCCTCAAGGGAGACTGTTTCCTGAACATTGCTGATGATGATACGCTTCATGACTTTCCCCTGCACATCAATTAAGCGGGCTTCTGTATTCAACAGGCCTTCTTTGTTAATATCGATGGTCACGCTATTAGAGGCAGGAACAGGATAGACAGTAATACCGGCCTTGTTTACCACATTCACAAAGCGGGTTTCGCTGAGTGTTGGGCGGCCATCAATATCCACCTGTTTGATACGATAATAGTTAGCACCTTTTACCGGCGAGGTATGCAGGTATGCATATCTTTTCTCGGTTGAAGAGTTACCAGCCCCGGCTATAAAGGTGAGGTCATTCCACTGGGCACCATTTCCAGAATGCTGGATCACAAATCCGGAGTTGTTTACTTCGGTAACTGTGTTCCAGGACAACTGTACGCCATTTCTGGCACGGCTGGCACTAAAGGAACCAAAGGTCACGGGAAGGGAATACCCGGTAGCACCCAGGATGTATTCGGTGCTTTCACCCGTTACGGTCATGGTATTAGCACCTTGATCCTGTGTAGCAGAGGAATTAACCCAGGAAGCGGCATCATTTCCAGAACGCTTAAAGAGACGTACAACGGTCTCATCCGGGAAAAGGGGAATATTGTTGTAGAAATATACGGCCGTGTACTGAGGAGCGGTACCGCCAACCTGAAATACACCAAAATACTTATTGTTATCGCCAAGACCTGCAATGCCGGTAGCATTGGACGGGGCGGCATCCACGCGGTAAACATGAATGGCATCGGGAGAACCGGAAGTACTGGTGGCGGTCAGGCTTTCACCTGTTCCGGCAAAGGTAATGCTGGCAGTTTTCGTAGCATTTACATAATCATGTGTACTGGCATCACCAATGGAAGCACCCGAAGTGATCCATGTGGGGCCGTTGACCAACGTAGCGTCATTGATACCCAGGTCATCTCCCAACGTGGCTCCGCTTCCTTCATCAGCTTTGTAGTACCCAACCAGGTTGGCATACTGTGGATGGGTGTTTGTCACTTTGCGGCAGATATAGTCCCTGATCTCAGTTTGAGTAAGGGCCACATCCCAAATACGTACTTCATCCATGGCACCCAGCCAGGGGAAAATGTAAAAGGTTCCATCAAAATAAGCACCTATTTGCTGTTGCCCTTCAGCAAAAGCACCAGGTGTTACAGGACCGGCAACCAAAATCCCATTTTTATACAAACGTAATTCGTTCACACCGGCATCATAGGTCAATGCCACATGTGTCCATACGTTTGTCGGGAATGGGGTTGGGTCCTGGATCTGTGTAAATCCGGTAGCGAGGTGACCTCCTGAAAGAAGACCTCCATTCACCCAAAAGGCAGTGTTTTGTCCGGAAACGATGTTGTAAAATGTTGCATTCGACCCTGTAAAGAAAACCCAAGCCTCCTTGGTATAGGAGGAGTTAAAAGAGAGGGTGGAGATAAGTGCGTAGTCGTTTGCACCATCAAACTGTACAGCACTGCCACTGCCTTGTGAGCGTGCAGCAGGTTGTAAGACCAGGAATAAGCAGGCGAAAGCCAATATTTTTGAGATCAGCGTCCTCCTGAAAATCCGACGAGTTAATCCAAAAGAAAAGGTTACAAAAGGTAGATTTTGTTTCATAATTGCGGAATTAAATAAAAAAATGGGAGGGCGGGGATTAAGGATTTTCCTCGGATTGGAGTTCGAGTTGTAAAATAAACCATTTTTTCCAACTTAATGAAGTGGAAACCATTATATTTTACAGAATGGGAAAATTACCTATTTGATGTATATCTCAATGATACCCATTGTTTCCATCCCTCGACGCGGTGCATAAAATGAATCAATCTTGCGGTAATACGCTTGCAGGGAGTCTCTTACGCGGAACGGATAGAAGTTATTCAGCCCTTTAATATGCTCGAAAAAAACAAGGTCGTACTCCATTTGCCTGATTCTCGTTTCAAACATTTCTGCCTCGCGATTGAACATCGAAACCCCCAAATGATACCAGAGTGGATAATTGGGGCTCCTTTCCAACTGAAAAGGAATCGCTTCGGCCAATGGCGTAAGCTCTGTCATATTCAAAACACGCACACCCCTCCCCTTTTCTTTCCAAACAGGCAGCGCCTGGATTCTTTTTATTCCTTCAACCGTAGGGGCGGGCATATAAATCCCTTTAAAGACAGGTATATCGGAAAATACCCATTGGGCCTCTGGTATCGAACTGTCCTTAATGATCATGAACGTATTCCTGTTCACCAGGTTCTCTCCGGAAACCGCCTTTGTGGTCTCCTCTTTGGTTGCCAATCGGGCCGTAAACCGGTCAAGGTACTTCCAGAATACCCCACTCCACCAGAGGGCCACACCTAATAAAGCAGGTAAAAAATAGCGCAACTGTGAAAAGCGGATATCAAATACCTCTGCCGCCAAAAACAATAAATAGGCTATGGCAAAACTGTGAAAGAAGATATTATTATCCGGAGGCGTATAACTGGTTACCTGTATTACAACAGCCTCGCCCAGAATAGCAATGACCAGGAAAAAGAATAACCCATTTTTACGGTCCCGCAGAAATGGCAACCACTTTGTTCTTTTACCAAGGAGAAATAACAAGATCAACAATAGATAAAACTTTATCCATTGGGAATGATTGAAGAAATCGCCAATGATATCCCCCAATGAAAAACGGGCAGTATGCGGAGGCTGACCATGGTTGAACCAATAACCAAACGAATAACGCAGGAAAGGGAATATGAACAGGAACAAAAAGAATGTGGTGGCTACCAGGTACACCAGTACAGGCTTGAAACGACGGTCAAGCCAGCATCCATAAGCCAGGAAAAAAAGCCCAAGCAATAGGGTCATACCCCCTACATCCTGCTTGGTCATAAAGGTAATCCCGGTGAACAATGCCGCACCGATCAAACTGCCCCAGGATCTCCAGCCTGTGCCTGGAGCTGCCAGATAACGAAACAGAAAGGCCAGGGTCACAAATTCATATACGATCACCGTATGATTATACCAGGGCCAGAAATTGAAAAAGGAATAGGATACACAATACACAAACAACGCGATAAATCGAATTCCCCTGTCCAATCCAAGGCTTTTCAAAATCGAGCGAAAGGCAAAACCTGAAATAATATTGATAAACACCTGGGCCTTTACCAAAGTGATCATGGCCGGGCCAAAGAGCTTAAAGAAAACAGCCGGTACCACCCAATACATATACCCCATCGGGATACCAAAATCGCGATAAGGCACCTGGCCTTCATAAAGGCGGTAAGCCCCCTCCCAGGATAGAAAAATATTCACCCGGAATGGAAAATGGGTAAAAAGGGGCACCATGGCCAAAAGAATGATCATGGCCCATTCGGCCCAGCCCTTTTGCAAGAGTTTGTCAAAAAGACCTTGAAAACGCATGGTAAAGTTTGACATTTGTGGGGCAAGATAGTTTTAAGTCCTTAAAAATGAAAGGCTTCCGTAAAAATTAATTATGGGTTAGCATTGGATTATTCAGGGGCATCTGCTTCCTACTTTGGGTTTTCCTTATTAATTTGGCGGCTCAAATTATAATGAATTGGAATTTATTAAGTTATTGAGGCCTAAGGACTGGGCCAAAAACCTCTTCCTGTTTGTACCCCTGTTTTTTGCGCAGGCCATATTCGACCTGGACAAGATACTGGCAGTATTGCCTGGATTTTTCAGTTTTTGTTTTGTGGCCAGTGCGATCTATATAATTAATGATTACCGGGATATTGAAGATGACCGGAAACACCCCACTAAATCAAAGCGGCCCCTGGCTTCTGGTTCTGTAAGCAAACCCGTTGCCATTGCGACGCTGGTAATGCTTCTGATAGCTGGTTTTACCATCGCTTATTTTGCCCGGGAAAAATTTGTATTGGTGCTGGCCATCTATTTTCTGATGAACCTGGCCTATAGTTTCGGATTAAAAACGATACCCATTCTGGATATCATGATCGTAGCAGTAGGTTTTGTTTTGCGCATCAAGGGAGGATCCGTATTATCGGGTATCCCCATTACCGAATGGCTCAATATAATGGTGTTCCTGCTGGCTCTGTTTATGGCCGTTGGAAAACGCCGGGATGATGTATTGATAAAACTTCAATCCGGCACCGATATGCGGAAAGCTATTAAAGGGTATAACCTGGAGTTCCTGAATGTACTGATCGCCCTTATCTGCTCCGTGATCATCGTGGCCTATTTTATGTACACCATGTCGGATGAAGTAAAAAAGAACTACGAGCAATTTGATAATAATTACCGTTTATATTATACCTGTATTTTCATGTTGGCAGGTATCATGCGGTATTTACAGATTATCTTTGTAAAAGCCGATTCGGGATCACCAACGAAGATCCTGTATAGAGACCGATTCATCCAATTGACATTACTTCTATGGGTAGCCAGTTTTTTTGTCATTTTGTACGTTGATAAACTACCTTTCAAAATACGATGAAAAAGAATATCGCTAATTGGGGAAATTACCCGGTGGTTGCGAGCGATGATCAAAGTTTTAGCTGGAAAGAAGACCTGCCCGGCCTCCTTGAAAACAGAACCCATATCATTCCGCGGGGTAATGGTCGCTGCTATGGCGACGCCTCCCTGGCCCAGAACACGATTACGTGTACCAAGCTCGAAAAAGTATTGTCCTTTGATACAACAGCCGGTATCCTCGATTGCGAGGCTGGCCTGACCCTGGACAAGATCCTGGAGATCATTGTGCCCAAAGGCTGGTTCCTGCCTGTGACACCAGGTACCAAGTTCATAACGATCGGAGGCGGCGTAGCGAGTGATGTCCATGGAAAAAACCACCATGTGGATGGGGCCATATCCCGCCATGTTGTAGAAATGGATATCTACACCGCGAAGCTCGGTCTGGTCACCTGCTCCCGCGAAAAATACCCGGATCTTTTTGAAGCGACCTGTGGAGGCATGGGGCTTACCGGCGTAATTACCCGGGTTAAATTCAAACTAAAGAAGATTGAAACCTCCTATATCACCCAAAAACAGGTGAAGGCCAAAAACCTGACCGATGTACTGGAGTTATTTGATCAATATGCCCACTATACCTATTCGGTGGCCTGGATCGATTGCCTGAAAAAAGGAAAGGCATTTGGCCGGAGCATACTCATACTCGGTGAGCACACCAAATTGGACGAGCTGAAAGACAAACGGAAAAATGATCCGCTTGCTCTGCCCAAAAAGAAACAACTGACCTTCCCCTTCAACTTGCCTTCCTGGGTGTTGAATACGATCACGGTCAAACTCTTCAATTTTCTTTATTATAATAAGAATACAAAGCGAGAGCTGAACAATATCGTTTCCTACGAACCATTTTTTTATCCACTCGATGCTATTCTGCACTGGAACAGAGGGTATGGTAAAAAGGGTTTCATTCAATACCAGTTTGTACTCCCCATGGAGCGCCGTGACGGTTTGGAACGTATTCTCTCCGAGATCAGCAAACGTGGATGGGGTTCCTTCCTGGCAGTGCTGAAAGTCTTTGGTGACCAGGACGATCTTATCTCTTTCCCCACCAAAGGATACACCCTGGCATTGGACTTCCCCGTTCGCAAAGGGCTTTTTGAATTTTTGGATGATATGGACAAGATCGTATTGGAATGTGGAGGCCGGCTTTATTTATCAAAAGATGCACGTATGAAACCCGAAACACTTCGTCAGGGATATGATCGCTTTGATGAATTTGTAGGCATCCTGCGCCAATATGACCCCGAACAGAAATTCCGTTCCATTCAATCCGACCGTTTACAAATCACCACCAACTAAACCGACTATATGCAAACCGTCCTCATCCTGGGTGCTACCGCAGATATCGGACTGGCCATCGCCCACCGCTTTGCCAGGGAAGGATATGCCATTCAACTGGCTGCCCGGAATTCGGATCAATTGGAACCTGCCCGATCAGATATCGCCATCCGTTTCCAGGTTCCGGTTACAACACATCGATTTGATGCGATGCAACCCAATGAACATGCCGCCTTTTACGCAGGCCTGCCAGTAAAACCGGATGTTACCGTTTGCGTCTTTGGGTATATGACCGATAATGAAAAGGCAATCACCGATTGGAGCTTAGCCGAAAGAACCCTGCATACCAATTATACGGGCGCAGTATCTATTTTGAATATCATTGCCCAGGATTATGCCCAAAAGAAGAAAGGGGTCATCGCCGGTATCAGCTCCGTTGCCGGAGAACGAGGCCGGCAAAGCAATTTTATCTATGGTTCTGCCAAAGCCGGATTTACCGCCTATCTCAGCGGACTGAGAAATTATCTATACCATCACCAGGTACATGTGTTAACCATATTGCCTGGGTTTGTCAATACAAAAATGACCGCCGAACTGGCCTTACCGGGATTGCTTACAGCCCAACCCCATCAGGTGGCCGACAAGGTTTTCCTGGCCATTCGGAAGAAAAAAAATGTGCTTTATGTGAAATGGTTCTGGAAATGGATCATGCTGATCATCAAACTTGTTCCTGAATCCATGTTCAAAAAGAAGAAATTGTGACGAAAACAATTGCCTTTTTTGATTTTGATGGTACCATCACCACACATGATACCATGCTGGAGTTGATACGCTTCAGTAAAGGGCCCTTTAACTATTATAAAGGAATGTGCTGGCTGTCTCCCCTGCTTACTGCAGTAAAAACAGGGCTGGTGGATGCCCAAACCGGAAAGGAAAGATTACTTGGCCATTTTTTTGGCGGCCTTTCTTCCACCGACTTTCAGAACCTTTGTCAATCATTTGGCAACGAAAAGATCCCGGGCTTAATCAGACCTGCTGCCCTTACTCGTTTGCAGGAGCACCAGGATAAAGGCCATGAAGTGGTCATCGTTTCGGCATCTGCTTTTCAATGGGT